>CANHKH010000122.1 GCA_947460165.1 Comamonadaceae bacterium | reverse complement strand
TGGTGCGCAACGATGTGCTGGAGTTCTCACGCATTCAAGAGCTCAACGCCATTCGCCTGTTTGCCCAACTGCTGCGCTCGCGTGTGGGCTCGCCCCTGTCCCTGGCCAGCATCGCGCGCGATTTGGGCGTCTCGCCCGTCACGCTCAAAAAGTACCTCGACATTTTGGAGGCGCTCTATATCGTGTTTGTGGTGCGTCCCTGGCACGACAACATCGCCCGCGCCACCCTGCAAACCCCCAAGGTTTACTTTTATGACACCGGCTTGGTGGAAGGCGACGAGGGCCTGCGCTTTGAAAACCTGGTGGCCACTGCCTTGCTCAAGCAGGTGCAGTGGCAGCATGACGTGCAAGGCAAAGAAGCGGGGCTGCACTACATACGCACCAAAGACGGCGCAGAGGTGGACTTTGCCTTGAGCGACAAAAACCAACTCACGCACCTGGTGGAGTGCAAGCTGTCAGACGACAAACCGCACCGTGCGCTGCAGCGTTTTGCCCTGGAGAAAGCCCCCGTGCAAGCCGTGCAACTGGTGCGCCATGGGCGGCACAGCTACACCTTGGGCGCTGTCCAGATCACGGTGGCGCACGAGTTTTTGAATGGCTTGCTGGCTTGATGGCGTGGGTCAGTGATGCAGACACGATGGCGCCAAGAAGCGGCAGTGCTGTGCAAGGCCACGCGCTCCCAACCCGTTTTTAAGGCCCCAGTTTGTCGACCCTGAACGCGGCCGGGGTGAGCCCCGTCCACGCTTTGAACGCACGGATAAAGCTTTTCTCATTCATGAAGCCCACGGCAGCGGCCACTTGCTTGATGGGCTTGTGGCTGCGCTGCAGCAGCTCTTTGGCGTGTTCGTGGCGCACCTCGTCTTTGAGCGCTTGCAAGGAGGTGCCTTCTTCCTTGAGCTGTCGGTGCAAGGTGCGCACCGACAGGTGCAGCAGCTGGGCCAGGGCTTGGGCGTTGTGGGTGTCTTGGGCGTGCTGCAGCAGCGCTTGGCGCACTTGGCGCACCAGCAAGCGGTCGCGCCGGTAGGGCAGCACCGTGAGCGGCAGTGCGCGTTGCAGCATCTGCCGCAGCGCTTTTTCGTCTCGGCGAAGGGGCAAGTCCAGGTAGCGCTTGTCCAGCCTGAGTCTGGCCGTCTGGGGCCCCGCGTGGTGGGCGCTTGCAAAGACGATGGGACCGGGAAAAAGCAAGGGGTACACGTCGGCATGCGGCGGCGCCGGGAAGGGGAACTCGGCGCTGTGCAGGCCCAGGCGCGAGTCGATCAGCCAGCAGGCCACGCCGTGCAGGTTGCGCAGCAGTGAGATGGTGCAGAACTCCAGGTCAGCGACCAGGGGCTCTCTCATTTCAAGCACGATGCTGGCTGAATCGCCCTGACCCTCGGTCTCCAGGCGCAGAGCCACGTTGTCGCAAATCAAGCCGTGGTGCCTGCACCAGCGTTTGAGCGCCACGCCCAGGGTGGGTGCGCTCAGCGAGGCGCGGATCAGCATGCCGTAGCTGCCCCAGGGCAGGGGCCGGCGGCTCCAGCCCAGCGACTCGTCCTGGAGCTCCTGCATGGCGTGGGCTGACAGCGCTTCCATTTGCACCGCCGTGATGCGGCCGTGGGCTTGCTTGGCCATGGCTGGCGTGATTTGTGCAGCCTGGAGCGCCCCGGCTGGGCTCATGCCCACGGCTTGGTAGGCACTCAAAATGGCCCGCACAAAAGCCATGGGTGTCAAGGCGCGCGGTGGGGTGGCTGCAGCAGGCGGGCTCATGGACCCTGAGTGTGCCTGAGCTTGGCAGCATTTCGGGTTTGTACTGGCAGCAAATGCAACCTCACAGGCAGCCCGCAGAGGCCTTGGCCCCGTATGCTTGGGGCAAGGCTCACCTGGCCGCTCAGGCTGGGGCCACAGCGAGCAGCCCTTTTTTGAAAGACCCGCCCCATGTCCGTGCTGACCTCTGAACTCAACCCCCGCTCGGCCGACTTTCAGGCCAACGCGGCGCACATGCAGCTGGCCGTGGACGACCTGCAGCTGCAGGTGGCCAAAGCTGCGGCCGGCGGTGGCGAGGCGGCGCGCGCCAAGCATGTGGCCCGTGGCAAATTGCTGCCGCGTGAGCGCGTGCAAATGCTGCTGGACCCGGGCACCCCTTTTTTGGAGCTCTCCCCGCTGGCCGCGCACGCCATGTACAAGGGTGAGGCGCCTTGCGCCGGGGTGATTGCGGGCGTGGGCCGTGTCAGCGGCGTGGACTGCTTGATTGTCTGCAACGACGCCACCGTCAAGGGCGGCAGCTACTACCCCATGACGGTCAAAAAGCACCTGCGCGCCCAAGAGGTGGCCCAGCAAAACAGGCTGCCTTGCATTTACCTGGTGGACTCGGGCGGCGCCAACTTGCCCAACCAAGACGAGGTCTTCCCCGACCGCGACCACTTTGGCCGCATCTTCTACAACCAGGCCAACATGAGCGCGCAAGGCATTGCGCAAATTGCGGTGGTCATGGGCTCGTGCACAGCCGGTGGCGCTTATGTGCCCGCCATGAGCGACGAGACCATCATCGTCAAGAACCAGGGCACCATCTTTTTGGGTGGCCCGCCGCTGGTCAAAGCCGCCATTGGTGAAATTGTCTCGGCCGAAGACTTAGGGGGCGGCGACGTGCACACCCGCCTGTCGGGCGTGGCCGACCACCTGGCCCACAACGACGCCCACGCCATTGCCTTGGCCCGCCAGGCGGTGGCCACGCTCAACCGCAGCAAGCGGCCAGATGTTCAGTGCCAAGCACCGGTGGCGCCTTTGTACGACGGCAAAGAGCTCTACGGCGTGATCCCCACCGACACCCGCAAGCCCTACGACGTGCGCGAGGTGATTGCCCGCATCGTGGACGGCAGCGAGTTCCATGAATTCAAGGCCCGTTTTGGCGCCACCTTGGTGTGCGGCTTTGCGCACATTGAAGGCATGCCCGTGGGCATCATTGCCAACAACGGCGTGCTGTTTTCCGAGTCGGCGCAAAAAGGCGCGCACTTCATTGAGCTGTGCTGCCAGCGCAAGACCCCGCTGATTTTTTTGCAGAACATCACCGGCTTCATGGTGGGCCGCAAGTACGAAAGCGAAGGCATTGCCCGCCACGGCGCCAAGATGGTCACGGCCGTGGCCACGGCCAGCGTGCCCAAATTCACCGTCATCATTGGCGGCAGCTACGGCGCGGGCAACTACGGCATGTGCGGCCGGGCTTACTCGCCGCGGTTTTTGTGGATGTGGCCCAACGCCCGCATTTGCGTGATGGGCGGCGAGCAGGCCGCCGGGGTGCTGGCCACCGTCAAGCGCGACGCGGTCGAGGCCAAGGGCGGCACCTTGTCGGCCGAAGAAGAGCAGGCCATCAAGCAGCCCATCTTGGACCAGTTTGGCCACCAATCCCACCCCTATTACGCCAGCGCCCGTCTGTGGGACGACGGCGTGATCGACCCCGCCGACACCCGCCGTGTGCTGGCCCTGGGCCTGTCCGCGTCGCTCAATGCGCCCATTGGCGAGCCTAAATTTGGTGTTTTCCGCATGTAGTGTGTATAGTTTTATAAATTCATACACATCAGCAGGTGCCCAGATGCGAACCAACATCGTGATTGACGACAAGCTCATGGCCGAGGTCATGGCCACGGGCCAGTTCAAAACCAAGCGCGAGGCGGTGGAGGAGGGCTTGCGCGTGCTCAAGCGCCGCCATGTCTACGACGGCTTGCTCGCCTTGCGCGGCAAACTCCATTGGGACGACTCCGACCAAGGCTGGGCCGACTACCGTCAAAACCAAGCGGCCTTGAAGGCGCAAGGCTTGCCGCACGATGCCGACGCGCTGGCACCCCCGCAAGAGGTCCCTGCGCCAGTTGCTCGGCTGGCCGTGGCCGCAGAGCCTGCGCCCAAGCCCTATCTGCCTGCAAGGCGCAAAAAGCCATGATGCTGGTGGACGCCAGCGTCTGGATTGATTTTTTCAAGCAGGCCCACACCCCCCAGTGCAGGCAGCTGGCGCAGTGCTTGGAGGACGCGAACGTCACCGTGGGCACGGCCGATTTGGTGATGTTCGAGGTGCTCAGAGGCTTTCGCCGCGACAGTGCCTGCCTAGAGGCTGAGTTTTTGTTGTCGGCCCTGCCCCAGGTGGAGATTGGCGGCGCCGACAACGCCTTGGCCGCCGCCGCACTCTACCGCCGCTTGCGCGCCCGGGGCCGCACCATCCGAAGCCCCATTGACGTGCTGCTGGTCAGCTACTGCATCAGCCACGGCCATGTGCTGCTGCACAGCGATGCAGACTTTGACGCCATCCGCACGCTGGAAGACTTGGACACCTGGCCGCACTGAAACAACAGCCCCACAAGAGACCTCGCTCACCATGACCACCACACTCACCACCACCATTTACGACACCCCCGAACACGCCTTGCTGCGCGAGCAGGTGGCCCGCTTTATTGCCAAGGAGGTCGAGCCCCACGCCCAGGCCTGGGAAGAGCAGGGCATGGTGCCACGCGAGGTGCTGCAGCGCATGGGGCGCGCGGGCCTTTTGGGCCTGATGTACGAAGGCCAGTACGGCGGCGGCGAAGGCGATGCGCTGAGCAATCTGGTGTTTGCCGAGGCGCTGTCGCAGTCCACCTTTGCCGGCTTCATCATCACCGTGCTGGTGCACACCGACATGGCCAGCCCGCATTTGCACCACGCGGGAACGCCCGAGCAAAAAGCCAAATACATGCCGCGCATCACCGCCGGCGAGTGCATCAGCGCGGTGGGCATCAGCGAGCCGGGCGCGGGCTCTGACGTGGCGGGCATTCGCACCAGTGCCCGCCGCGAGGGCAACGAGTGGGTGATCAATGGCACAAAGATGTTCATCACCAACGGCGTGCATGCCGATGTGTACTTTGTGGCGGCCAAAACCGGGCCGGGCAAGCGCGACATGTCCATCTTCATTGTGGACAAGGGCACGCCCGGCTTCACCGTGGGCCGCGCGCTCAAGAAAACCGGCTGGCTGTCCTCAGACACTGCCGAACTCATTTTTGAAAACGTGCGCATTCCCGCCAGCCACTTGCTGGGCGAGGAGCACAAGGGCTTTTATTCGGTGATGAAGAACTTTCAGACCGAGCGCATTGCCCTGGGCGCCATGGCCGTGGGCCATTGCCAGCAGGCCCTCAAGCTGACGCTGGAGTATGTGCGCCAGCGCCAAGCCTTTGGCGGCACGCTGTGGGACCAGCAAACCATACGCCAGCGCTTGTCCATGCTGGACGCCAAGACCCGCGCCGCCCGCCAGTTCATGTACCACTGCGCCTGGTCGGTGACGCAGGGCCACGACATCGTGCAAGAAGTCTCCATGCTCAAGGCCCTCACGGGCGAGTTGGTCAACGAGGTGGTGCAAACCTGCCAGCAGTTCCATGGCGGCATGGGCTACATCCGCGAGACTGCGGTGGAGCGCCTGTGGCGCGACGCCCGCGTGCTGGCCATAGGCGGCGGCGCCACCGAGGTCATGCTTGAAGAAGTGGCCAAACGCTATTGACGGCCCCTGCCAAAAACACCCTACAAACAACACCATGAACACCATCGAACTCCTGCGCCCCAGCCCCCATGTGGCCGAGGTGTGGCTCAACCGCCCTGATGTGCGCAACGCCTTCAACAGCGAGCTCATCGCCGAGCTCACCCACACCTTTGTGCAGTTGTCGACCGAGCCCGACTTGCGCGTGGTGCAGCTGGGCGCACGCGGCAAGGCCTTTTGCGCCGGGGCCGACTTGAACTGGATGCGTGCCATGGCCGACTACAGCTGGGCACAAAACCAGGCCGACGCGCAAAAGCTCGCCGACATGCTCTGGACCCTGGACCAATGCCCGGTGCCCGTGGTCGGCCGCTTGCAAGGCGACTGCTATGCCGGTGGCATGGGGCTGGCAGCCATTTGCGATGTGCTGGTGGCCAGCCAGAGCGTCACCTTTTGCCTGTCAGAGGCCCGCCTGGGCTTGTCCCCCGCCACCATCAGCCCCTATGTGGTGCGGGCCATGGGCGCGCAGGCGGCGCGGCGCTACTTTGTCACGGCCGAGCGCTTCAGCGCGGCGCAAGCCCATGCCCTGGGCATGGTGCATGAGCTGTGCGAGCCCGAGGCCCTGGACGCCAAGGTCGCCGAGCTGGTGGCCACGCTGGTGGCCAATGGGCCAGCAGCGGTGAGAGCTTGCAAGCAGTTGGTGCGCGATGTCAGCGGCCAGCCGCTGAGCGCTGAGCTGCGTGCTGAGACAGCGAGGCGCATTGCCGACATTCGCGCCAGCGCTGAAGGCAAAGAAGGCCTGCAGTCCTTTCTGGGCAAGCGTCCGGCCCACTGGCTGGTTTGACGCCATGCCCAGGCCCAGCTTGCGGACCCTGTGGCTGGCGGCCCTTCTGGGACTGCTTGCGCTGGGCCGCGCCTGGTCGCAGGTGGCAGAGCCCGAGGCCCGCGACCTGCGCGAGCGCGTCATGTCCGTGGAGGTGTCGGTGCAAGACCTTTACGGTCGGCGAGAGCAGCGCACCATTCCCGTCACGGTGTACCTGCCACCAGGAGATGGGCCTTTCCCCTTGTTGGTGTTCAACCATGGCCGTGCCACGTCACCCGAAGCGCGGGCCCAGACCCGCCGCTTTCGCTTTGAGCAGCAGGCGCGCTACTTTGTTGGCAAGGGCCTGGCTGTGATGGTGCCCACCCGCGTGGGCTATGGGTCGGCGATGCAGGACGATTTTGATCCTGAGTACAGCGGCGGCTGCAACGCTCCCCAGGTGGGGGCCATGAGCCTGGCGGCGTCCGACCAGGTGCTGGCGGTGGTGCAAGCTGCGCGCAGCCTTCCCGAGGTGGACACCAGCCGCTGGTGGGTGGCCGGCCAGTCGGTCGGCGGGCTCACGAGTGTGGCCACCGTGATGCGACGACCCGAGGGTCTGCAAGGCGGCATCAATTTCGCAGGCGGCACGGGCGGCGACCCCAAGGTCCGCCCTGGCCGACCCTGCGCAGTACCTCAGATCGCCAGCCAGTGGCGACGTGCCTTGCCCGGACAGCCGCCCATGGTCTGGTTGTACTGGGAGAACGATTTGTATTGGGGCGCGGAGTATCCCCGCCAGTGGTACCGCGCCTTCACCGAAGGGGGTGCCCAGGCTGAGTTTGTCCAGCTCAGCCCCGTCGGGGAGGACGGCCATCTTGGCTTTGCGCGCGACATGGACCGCTGGACAGCGGTGGTTGACCGCTTCCTGGGGCGCTGGGGACTGACCAGTCCCGCGCTGCCGCCCCTCCCCTTGCCCTCCGGCTTTGCGGCTGTGGAGGAAGCTGACAAAGTGCCCATTTCTGCAGCTCAGCGGAACAAGCCGTATGCCACCTTTCTGGCGAGCCCCAAACCACGGGCCTTTGCCATCGGTACGAGCGGCTCTGTGGGCTACGCCAGCGGTGATTGGGCCGTGGGCCGCGCACTGGGTTTTTGCCAGGCACGCAGCGGACTGCCTTGCCGCCTGTATGCCGTCGACGACCAAGTGGTCTGGCATCCGCCCTGTGCCACTTCCGCGAGCGTGGTCGCCCCTTCAACCCCCTGCGCTCCGTAAAGCACAGCCCCTGCACAGGAATTCAGCATGTTCAAAAAAATCCTCATTGCCAACCGAGGCGAGATCGCCTGCCGCGTGGCCGCCACCGCCAAGCGCTTGGGCGTGCACACCGTGGCCGTGTACTCCGACGCCGACGCCCAGGCCAAGCACGTGGCCGCCTGCGACGAGGCGGTGCACATTGGCGGCTCGGCGCCCAAGGAGAGCTACCTGCAGTGGCAGCGCATCATTGAAGCGGCCCAGGCCACGGGCGCGCAGGCCATTCACCCGGGCTACGGATTCCTCAGCGAGAACGAGGAATTCGCCCAGGCCTGCGCCTCTGCCGGTTTGGTCTTTATTGGCCCACCCGCCTCGGCGATCGCGGCCATGGGTTTGAAGGCCGAGTCCAAACGCCTGATGGATCAAGCCGGTGTGCCACTGGTGCCCGGCTACCACGGCGCCAATCAGGACGCGGCCTTGCTGCAGGCCGAGGCCGACCGCATCGGCTACCCGGTGCTGATCAAGGCCAGCGCCGGCGGCGGCGGCAAGGGCATGCGCGCGGTTGAGCAGGCCGCCGACTTTGCCGAGGCCCTGGCCAGCTGCCAGCGCGAAGCCACCAACAGTTTTGGCGACGACGCGGTGCTGATTGAAAAATACGTGCAGCGCCCTCGCCACATCGAGATCCAGGTGTTTGCCGACAGCCATGGAAACTGTGTGTATTTGCACGAGCGCGACTGCTCGGTGCAGCGCCGCCACCAAAAGGTGCTGGAAGAAGCGCCTGCCCCCGGCATGAGCGCGCACTTGCGCCAGCGCATGGGCGAGGCGGCCGTGGCCGCGGCCCAGGCCGTGGGCTATGTGGGCGCGGGCACGGTGGAATTCATTGTGGAGCAGACCGGCTACGACCAGCCCGAGTCCATGCGCTTTTTCTTCATGGAAATGAACACCCGCCTGCAGGTCGAGCACCCGGTGACCGAGGCCATCACCGGGCTTGACCTGGTGGAGTGGCAGCTGCGGGTGGCCGCAGGCGAGCCGCTGCCGCTGAGCCAGGCGCAAATCCCTTTGCGCGGCCATGCGATCGAGGCGCGCATTTGCGC
>CANHKH010000121.1 GCA_947460165.1 Comamonadaceae bacterium | reverse complement strand
TTTTGCTGGACTTTGGCGTGGACGGATCAGGCCTTTTCATGAAGTACCTGCGCCGTGGTTCGGGCTACTACATTGACGTGGGTGCCTCCGAGCTGGTGGCCAACGGCAGCGTCAAGCTGCGCAGCGGCGTGAACATCGCGCAGATCAAGTCGAAGTCGGTGGTGCTCAGCGACGGCAGCGAGCTTGAAGCCGACCTCATCGTCTACGCCACCGGCTACGGCTCCATGAACCAGTGGCTGGCCGACCTCATTTCCCCCGAGGTCGCCCATCGCCTGGGCAAGGTCTGGGGCCTGGGCTCAGACACGCCGAAGGATCCCGGCCCCTGGGAGGGCGAGCTGCGCAACATGTGGAAACCCACCCAGGTGCCGCACCTGTGGGTGCAGGGCGGCAACTTGCATCAGAACCGGCACTATTCGCAGTTCATGGCCTTGCAGCTCAAGGCGCGCTATGAAGGCTTGGCCACGCCGGTGTACGGGCAGGCGCAAGTGCATCACGCGAGCTGAGGTTTTGCTCCCTCCCCCTCTGGGAGAGGGCCGGGGTGGGGGCATCGCGTGTCACCGCTTTCGGTGGTTCAAAAAACATGGCCGCGTTCAGCCACCGCTTTCAATGGTTCAAAAAAGGGCTGCGCCTTGAAGCCTTGGGAATTTGGCGTTTGTAGATACATGGTGCTGCATCGTGCCCCCACCCCAGCCCCCCAGAGGGGGAGGGAGCAGGAGAGTGTGGCCTTTGGACACTTGCATGTATGCGCCCCTGAGCAAGCCCTTGGTTTTCACTCCCTCCCCCTCTGGGGGTCGGGGTGGGGGCATCGCGCGTCACCGCTTTCTGTGGTTCAAAAAAGGGCTGCGCCTTCAAGCCTTGGGCTCTTGGCGTTTGTTCATAGATGGTGCTGCATCGTGCCCCCACCCCAACCCTCCCCCAGGGGGGGAGGGAGCTTTTTGTTCATCCTCCCCCAGAGGATGCGGGGGGCAGGAAGTGCGGCGCGCGGACTCAGCCCAGCGCCTTGACCACCGCCTCGCCCATCTCGCGCGTGCCCACTTTGGTCGTGCCTGCGCTGTAGATGTCCGGCGTGCGCAGGCCTTGGGCCAGCACTTTCTTCACGGCCACTTCAATGCGCTCGGCGGCTTCGGGCTGGTTGAGCGAAAAGCGCAGCATCATTGCGGCCGAGAGGATGGTCGCCAGCGGGTTGGCCACGCCTTTGCCGGCGATGTCCGGCGCGCTGCCGTGGCTGGGCTCGTAAAGGCCTTGGTTCTGGGTGTTCAGGCTGGCCGAGGGCAGCATGCCGATGGAGCCCGTCAGCATGGAGGCTTCGTCGGACAAGATGTCGCCGAACATGTTGCCGGTGACCACCACGTCAAAGGCCTTGGGCGCTTTGACCAGTTGCATGGCCGCGTTGTCCACGTACATGTGCTGCAGCTCCACGTCGGGGTACTGGGCGTGCACCTCGGTGACCACGTCTTTCCAGAACTGAAAGGTCTCCAGCACGTTGGCCTTGTCCACGCTGGTCACCTTTTTGCTCCGCTTGCGCGCAGCCTGGAAGGCCACATGGGCGATGCGCTCAATTTCAGGGCGTGAGTAGCGCATGGTGTCAAAGGCTTCTTCGGCACCGGGAAAGTGGCCGTCGGTGGCCACGCGCCTGCCGCGCGGCTGGCCAAAGTAAATGTCGCCAGTGAGCTCGCGGATGATGAGGATGTCCAGGCCTGCAATCAGCTCGGGCTTGAGGCTGGAGGCCCCCACCAGTTCTTCGTAGCAAATGGCAGGACGAAAGTTGGCGAACAGGCCCATGTGCTTGCGCAGGCCCAAAATGGCCTGCTCAGGCCGCAGTGGGCGGTCTAGCTTGTCGTACTTCCAGTCGCCCACCGCGCCAAAGAGCACGGCGTCGGCCTGTTGGGCCAGCTTGAGCGTGCTCTCGGGCAGGGGGTGACCGTGCGCCTCGTAGGCGGCGCCGCCCACCAGGGCCTGCTCCATCTCGAACTTCAGGCCCAGGACATTCAGGACCTTGACGGCCTCGGCGACGATTTCGGTGCCTATGCCGTCACCGGGCAAAACTGCGATTTTCATGGGTGTTTTCCTTGGTGTCAGGCGCCTATGGCGGTGTGCGCCAGCCAGGGCTTGGTGGCCAGGCGTTCGGCTTCGTAGGCGGCGATTTTTTCTTTGTAGCGCAGGGTCAGGCCAATGTCGTCCAGGCCGTTGAGCAAGCAGTACTTGCGAAAGGCGTTGACCTCAAAGGGAATCTCTTGGCCCTGGCCCTTGACGATGACCTGGCGCTCCAAATCAACGGTCAGGCTGTAGCCGGGGAAGGCGGCCGATTCGTCAAACAGCTGGGCCACCGTGGCCTCGGGCAGCACGATGGGCAGCAGACCGTTTTTGAAGCAGTTGTTGAAAAAGATGTCGGCAAAGCTGGGCGCGATCACCGCGCGAAAGCCGTACTGGTCAATCGCCCAGGGCGCGTGCTCGCGCGAGGAGCCGCAGCCAAAGTTCTTGCGCGCCAGCAAGATGCTGGCACCCTTGTAGCGGCTTTGGTTGAGCACAAAGTCCGGGTTGATCTGGCGCTCGCTCTCGGGCTTGCCGTAGTAGCCGGGGTCTTTGTAGCGCAACTCGTCGAACAGATGCTGGCCAAAGCCGGTCTTGGAGATGGACTTGAGGAACTGCTTGGGGATGATGGCGTCGGTGTCCACGTTGGCGCGGTCCATGGGGGCCACCAGGCCTTTGTGAAGGGTGAATTTCTGCATGATGAGGGCTTTCTGGGCGTCAGGCGAACTTGCGGATATCGACAAAATGGCCGTGAATGGCTGCTGCCGCCGCCATGGCGGGCGAGACCAGGTGCGTGCGTCCGCCCGCGCCTTGACGGCCTTCAAAGTTGCGGTTGCTGGTGGACGCGCAGCGCTCACCGGGCTCCAGCCGGTCGGCGTTCATGCCCAGGCACATGGAGCAGCCCGGCTCGCGCCATTCAAAGCCGGCGGCCTTGAAGACCTGGTCCAGGCCTTCGCGCTCGGCCTGTTCCTTGACCAGGCCAGAGCCTGGCACCACCATGGCCAGCTTGATGTTCTTGGCCACCTTTTGGCCCAGCTTTTTGACCACCGCAGCGGCCTCGCGCATGTCCTCGATGCGGCTGTTGGTGCAAGAGCCAATAAATACCTTGTCGACGAACACATCGTTCAGTGGCTTGCCTGGCTCCAGCGCCATGTAGGTCAGCGCGCGCTCGATGGCGCCGCGCTTGACCTCGTCTTTTTCCTTGTCGGGGTCTGGCACTCGGCCGTCAATGCCCAGCACCATTTCGGGCGAGGTGCCCCAGGTGACCTGCGGCACGATCTGGCTGGCGTCGAGCTCGACCACGGCGTCAAACTGCGCGTTGGCGTCCGATTGCAGCGTCTTCCAGTAGGCCACGGCCAGGTCCCATTCCACGCCGGTGGGTGAGAGCAGTCGGCCCTTGACGTACTCGATGGTTTTTTCATCCACGGCCACCAGGCCCGCGCGTGCGCCGGCCTCGATGGCCATGTTGCACACCGTCATGCGGCCTTCCATGGACAGGCCGCGAATCGCCGAGCCAGCGAACTCGATGGTGTAGCCCGTGCCGCCCGCGGTGCCTATCTTGCCGATGATGGCCAGCACAATGTCCTTGCCGCTCACGCCTTTGGTCAGCGTGCCCTCGACCTTGACCAGCATGTTCTTGGCTTTTTTGGCCAGCAGGGTTTGCGTGGCCAGCACATGCTCGACCTCGGAGGTGCCTATGCCGTGGGCCAGCGCGCCAAAAGCGCCGTGCGTGGCGGTGTGCGAGTCGCCGCAGACCACGGTCATGCCCGGCAGCGTGGCGCCGTTCTCGGGGCCGATGACGTGCACGATGCCCTGGCGCTTGGACAGGAAAGGGAAAAACGCCGCGGCGCCGTATTCCTTGATGTTGGCGTCCAGCGTGACGATTTGCTCCTTGCTGATCGGGTCCGTCAAGCCGTCGTAGCCCAGCTCCCAGCCGGTGGTGGGCGTGTTGTGGTCGGCCGTGGCCACCACCGAGCTGATGCGCCAGACCTTGCGGCCCGCTTGGCGCAGGCCCTCGTAGGCCTGCGGGCTGGTCACCTCATGGACCAAGTGCCTGTCGATGTACAGCACAGAGGTGCCGTCATCTTCGGTGTGGACGACGTGTTCGTCCCAAATCTTGTCGTAAAGCGTGCGTGCCATGGGAGTCCTTTTGCGTGGCTTTGGGGTTGAAAAAATCAGGCGGCGGCCAGCGCCGCCATCGGGGCTTGAAGATGCTCGACCAGCAGCCGCGCGGTCACCGGCAGGCTGGAAAAATCACGGGCCACCATGCGCAGCTCGCGCTCGGCCCAGGGGTCTGACAGCGGCACGCTTTGCAGCGCACCGACACCGTGCATGAGCTCGAAGGCGCGCAGCGGCATCACGCCCACACCCAGCCCGTTGTCAATCATGCGGCACATGGCGTCCAGGCTGGTCACATGGATGCGCAGCTTGATGGTGCGACCGGCTTCCTCGGCCGCCTGGCGCATGGCCAGGTAAATGCTGCTGGTCGAATGCAGGCCGACCTGGTCAAAGTCCAGCGTGTCGGCAAAAGCGATGGCCTCGCGCGCGCTGAGCGCATGGCCGCGTGGCACGATCAGCACCAGGCGGTCGCGCCTGTAAGGCAGGCTTTGCAGCTCGCCCAAGCCGGTCGCGCCATTGCACAGCCCCAAGTCGGCCGCGCCCTCGCGCACCGCGCGCACCACCTCGGCGCTCAAGTGTTCTTCCAGGTCGATCTTGACCTGGTCGTGGGCGCGCGTGAAGCTGCCCAGGTCTTCGGGCAAAAACTGCACGATGGCCGAGATGCTGGCATGGATGCGCACATGGCCGCGCACGCCGTGGGCGTATTCGCTGAGCTCGCCTTGCATCTTGTCCAGGCTGAACAGCACCGAGCGCGCATGGTGCAGCAAGCTCTCGCCGGCCGGTGTGAGGTCCACCCCACGGGCGTGGCGGTAGAGCAGCTGGGTGCCCACGCTGGTTTCCAGCTCGGACAGGCGCTTGCTGATGGCCGAGGCCGCAATGAACTCCCGCTCGGCCGCCCGGCCAATGCTGCCCAGCTCGCAGACGGCGACAAACAGCTGCAAGGACGTGAGGTCCATGCGGCGGGCAAAGTTGCGTTCTGAGCTTTTCATGCGAGGAGGCATCGCAGTTGGCGATGAATCATGCATTTTGCCTTTGGTTTTTAGGTTTTGCCGTCTCCATGCACGATGGCTGACATCTGCGCACTGGTGAAAAAAGCAGGCCTCTGCGGGCGAACAGGTATTCCATGTGGGATGTGTCGGTGAAGAACTGGACACATCAAGATCGAATAAATAGTTATTAAATACTATTTTTTTGACAATCTAATTGCGCCATCCCGTCAAAATCATGGACAGCTCCGGTTTTTCGCTACACACCATCCATCTGGAACTCTTTATGACGCACAAAAGTACGAAAGATCGTGCAAAAATATTAACAATGAAGCGCGCTCGTCAGATGGTCATGATGCCTGTGCGCCGGGAGGTGGTCAGCCCGGCTGAGTACAAGCGCATCATCTCTGAGTCTCCCAGCCTGGTGCAGCGAGCGCGATTTCTGGCTCCCATGGTGGGGGAGCGTGACTACGGCGCTTTCGAGCTGCACTACAGTGTGCCGATGCTGCGCCGTCGCCCTGAGGTCGCATGAGCGGCAACACCAAGCTGCCCAAGGCGCCGCCCCCTCAACTCAAAGACGAAACCGTCCAGCGAATGCTGGATGTGCAGCAAGCCAAGCTTGCCTTGGAGATGAAGCAGGCGGAAATTTCACTCAGGGAGTTGGACCACAATCAACGGATTGCAGACAAGTCCATCCAAGCGCAAGCCGAAGACCTGCGCGACGAGAGGGATGCTGAAAAAACGATGCACAAGCACCGTCTGATTTTTGCTGGCGTCATGGCCACACTCTTGCTGAGTTTTGTACTGGCTGCGCTTTGGATGGACAAAGACGCCATGGTCCTCGATGTGATCAAAGTCGTGATCGGGTTCATCGGAGGATGGGGCGGGTCACTGGCTTGGCAGTCCCAGCGGCCTTCCAAGCCCCAAGAGAGCTGAGCCCTACCCCCACTGAAAGCCCACTTGATGCGAGCTTTCATTGATTGCCAGACCGATCAGCGCTGATCAATCGGCTGGACCGTGCGGCTGTTCGAGCCGGTGAACAGCTGGCGGGGGCGGCCAATCTTGTACTCGGGGTCGCCAATCATCTCGTTGAGCTGAGCAATCCAGCCCACGGTGCGGGCCAGGGCAAAAATGGCGGTGAACAAAGGCACGGGAATGCCAATGGCGCGCTGCACGATGCCGGAGTAAAAGTCCACGTTGGGGTAGAGCTTGCGCGAGACAAAGTAGTCGTCTTCCAGGGCGATTTTCTCCAAAGCCATGGCCAGCTTGAAGAGCGGATCGTTTTCCAGACCCATCTCGGCCAGAACCTCTTTGCAGGTTTCCTGCATGAGCTTGGCGCGGGGGTCGTAGTTTTTGTAGACGCGGTGGCCAAAACCCATGAGCTTGACGCTGGAGTTTTTGTCTTTGACCTGCTTGATGAACTCGCCAATTTTCTCCACGCCACCCTGGCGCTGGATGTCGCCCAGCATGTTGAGCGCGGCCTCGTTGGCGCCGCCGTGGGCCGGGCCCCAGAGGCAGGCCACGCCAGCGGCAATGGCCGCAAAGGGGTTGGTGCCCGACGAGCCGCAGAGGCGAACCGTGGAGGTAGAAGCGTTTTGCTCGTGGTCCGCGTGCAGTGTGAAGATGCGGTCCAGCGCGCGCTCGAGAACCGGGTTGACCTTGTATTCCTCGCAGGGCGTGGCAAACATCATGTGCAAGAAGTTGCCCGAGTAGCTCAGGTTGTTCTTGGGGTACATATAGGGCTGGCCCACGGTGTACTTGTAGGCCATGGCCACCAGCGTGGGCATTTTGGCAATCAGGCGAATGGCCGAAATGTCGCGGTGCTGCGGGTTGGTGATGTCTGTGCTGTCATGGTAGAAGGCCGACAAGGCGCCGACCAAGCCGGTCATGATGGCCATGGGGTGGGCGTCACGGCGAAAGCCACGCAGGAAAAACTGCATCTGCTCGTTGACCATGGTGTGGTTGGTCACGAGGTGGGTGAACTTGCTTTTTTGCTCGACGTTGGGCAGCTCTCCGTAGAGCAGCAGGTGGCAAGTCTCTAAAAAGTCGCAGTTGGTGGCCAACTGCTCAATGGGGTAGCCGCGGTAGAGCAGCTCGCCTTTGTCACCGTCAATGTAGGTGATGGCCGACTGCGTGGCCGCTGTCGACAAAAAGCCCGGGTCGTAGGTGAACATGCCGGTCTGGGCGTAGAGCTTGCGGATGTCGATCACATCCGGGCCCACGCTGCCTTGGTAGACCGGCATCTCCACGCTGGGGCTGCCATTGCTGAACGAGAGGGTGGCTTTGTTGTCTGCGAGTTTCATTCCATGTCCTTTTTGGGGTTGATCCAGGGCTTCAAGCGGCAATGTCGCGCGGGGGATGAGGCCGGCGCATTTTGTGGAGAACTTCCAGTGCCTCGGCCGTCGACGCACCACGGTCTTGCAGCTCTTGGGGCTGCTTGCGCTGGAGCAACAAGTCCAGCAAATCGTTGTCTGACAAATCCATTAAATCATCGAGCCCTTGGGCTTCGCTGACTGTCACCTGCTCACCATGCTCATTGAAAAAGCGTTCGATGAACAAATCGTTTTCAAGCAGGCCGCGCCGGCAGCGCCAGCGCAGCTTGCTCAAGGCACGCTCATCAATGAAGGCGCTGTCGTGGGGCAAGGCAGTGCTCATTGAATGCAGGGTCCTGGCGCGGTCCTCAGACCGAGCGCAGCACCATCATTTCCTTGATTTTGCCAATGGCCTTGGTGGGATTGAGTCCCTTGGGGCACACATCGACGCAGTTCATGATGGTGTGGCAGCGGAACAGGCGGTACGGGTCTTCCAGGTTGTCCAAGCGGCCGGCTGTGTCCTGGTCACGGCTGTCGGCGATGAAGCGGTAGGCCTGCAGCAAGCCAGCGGGGCCGACAAATTTGTCGGGGTTCCACCAAAAGCTGGGGCAGCTCGTGGAGCAGCTGGCGCACAAGATGCACTCGTACAAGCCGTTGAGCTCATCGCGCTCCTCGGGCGACTGCAGACGCTCTTTTTCAGGCGGTACCGTGTCGTTGACCAAGTAGGGCTTGATGGAGTTGTACTGCTTGAAGAACTGCGTCATGTCCACGATGATGTCGCGGATCACTGGCAGGCCAGGCAGGGGCTTGAGCACGATGTCGCCCTTGAGCGTGTTCATGTTGGTCAGGCAGGCCAGGCCGTTTTTGCCATTGATGTTCATGGCGTCCGAGCCGCACACGCCCTCGCGGCAGGAGCGGCGAAAGGAGATGGACGGGTCTTGCTCCTTGAGCTTCATCAGCGCGTCCAGCAGCATGCGCTCTGTGCCTGCCAATTCGACCTGAATGGTCTGCATGTAGGGCTTGGCGTCTTGGTCAGGGTCGTAGCGGTAGATCTTGAAAGTGCGTAATGCCATGGTGTGTGCTCCGAGTCAGTGCGCTTTAGAAGGTGCGGACCTTGGGTGGCACAGAGTCCACCGTCAGGGGTTTGAGGTTGACAGGCTTGTAGCTCAGGCG
>CANHKH010000120.1 GCA_947460165.1 Comamonadaceae bacterium | reverse complement strand
GGACACCACGCCTTTCAAGCACGGCACTTGGGTCACGCTGCGCCTGACCTCCAGCATGTACCACCGCTTTCACTCACCGGCCGACTGCGAGATTGAGCATGTGCGCTACATCAGCGGCGACACCTGGAACGTCAACCCGATTGCCCTCAAGCGGGTGGAGCGGCTGTTTTGCCGCAATGAGCGGGCGGTGTTGCAAGCCCGTCTCAGCGCCGGTGGCCAACCCATTGCCTTGGTGCCAGTGGCCGCCATTTTGGTGGCCAGCATACGCCTGCATTTTTTAGACGTGCTGCTGCACCTGCGCTGGCGTGGCCCCAACGACATGCCCTGCAGCGCCAGCGCTGTCAAAGGCCAAGAGCTTGGGTGGTTTCAGCACGGCTCCACGATTTTGGTGTTTGCCCCCCCAGGTTTTGAGCTGGCCCCTGGAATTGAAAATGGCGCACGTGTGCGCATGGGTCAAGCGCTGATGCGCCAAACAGCACGCCGCCTTTGACTCAGGGCTGAGTCAGTGCCTGCGGTTTTGCAGGCACCAGGTGCGACAAAAACAAGTCAGCGGTTTCGGTCCAAGCAAACTCCATGGCCCGGGCGCGGGCCTGCGACCGGGGCACCTGCAGCGCCGCCATGCAAGCGGCGTGCAAATCTGCATGCAACACACCGCCGCGCACGCCCTCGGCTGCAGCCAAGACTTCAAGTGGCCCGTCCACCGGGTAAGCCGCCACCGGCGTGCCGCAGGCCATGGCTTCGAGCATCACCAAGCCAAAGGTTTCATTCAGACTGGGAAAGACAAACACATCGGCAGCTGCATACACCTCTTTGAGTTGTTCTCGCGGCAACAGACCCAGCCAGCGCACCTGAGGAAAGCGCACCTTGAGCGCGGCCTCGCGCGGCCCCACGCCGCACACCACCTTGGTGCCCGGCAGGTCCAGGGTCAAAAAAGCTTCAATGTTTTTTTCGTACGACACCCGGCCCACGCACAGCCACACCGGACCCTGCAATGCGCCGAGTTGGGCGCAGGCGCGAGGCTGCTCGGCATGCTCAAAAAGTGACAGGTCCACGCCATGGGTCCAGCGCTTTAACTGCTTGAAACCTCGGCCCTGCAGCATCTGCAAGACCCCTTGGGTGGGCACCATCACGCCACTGGAGGGGCGGTGAAAAAGACGAAACAGCCCATAACCCAGCCACAGTGGCAAGTGCAATGCCGCCTTCAAAACTTCAGGGAAGCGGGTGTGAAACGCGGTGGTGAACGCCAGACCCCAACGCGAGCAGTACTTGCGGCCGGCCCACCCCAGCGGACCTTCAGTGGCCAGGTGTATGGCCTCAGGCTGAAAAGCTGCTATCAGCTCGCCCAAGTGCTTGCCGGGACGCACAGCCAAGTCTATGCCCGCGTAGCCTGGACATGGGCGAGTTTGAAACAAACCCGGGTGAATGACCAACACCTCATGGCCGCGCAAGCGCATCTCGCGCACCAACTCCACCAAGGTGGTGACCACACCGTTGACCTGGGGCTGCCAGGCATCGGTGACCAGGGCCAGCCTCAAACGCTCACCCCCACCTTGGCCGCTGGCACGGGCTGCGCGCTGGCAGGGGATGCTTGTTTGGACGCAAGCGGGGCCAGCTGATGCTGGGTATGGTGCCAATGCACGATCTCCAAGCGACCGTCCATGTGCTCGACCAAGGCGCTGCAGCTTTCCACCCAATCGCCATCGTTGCAGTAAAGCACGCCACCAATGTCGCGAATCTCCGCCCGGTGAATGTGACCGCACACCACGCCGTCCATGCCGCGTTTGCGCGCCTCCTGAGCGACGGCTTCCTCAAAAGCGGTGATGAAGTTCAGGGCACTCTTGACGCGGTGCTTGAGGTACTGCGAGAGCGACCAATACGGCAAACCAAAGCGCTGACGCCACACATTGAGGTGGCGGTTCATGCGCAAGGACAACTCGTAGAGGTTGTCACCCAAGTAAGCCAGCCACTTGGCGCACTGCACCACGGCGTCGAACTGGTCACCATGAATCACCCATAGCCTGCGGCCGTCGGCGGTTTGGTGAACGGTGTGGTCGACCACTTCAATGCCGCCAAAGTGCTGACCCGAAAACTGGCGGGCAAACTCGTCGTGGTTGCCTGGCACAAACACCACGCGGCAACCCTTGCGGGCGCGTCGCAGCAGTTTTTGCACCACATCGTTGTGGGCCTGTGGCCAATGCCAGCGCCTGCGCAGCTGCCAGCCGTCGATGATGTCACCCACCAAATAAAGGGTTTGGCTGGGGTGGTGCTTGAGAAAATCGAGCAAGGCCTCGGCCTGAAAGCCGGGTGTGCCCAGGTGCAGGTCAGAAATGAACACCGCGCGAAATTTCGCCGCAGGTTCTGGCTTGTCTGAACCCTCAAACACTGGGGGAAGGTCTGGCGTGGGCTTGATCCATGGGCGCATGCGTACGGGCCTTTCCTGAACTCTGGCTCACTTGCGAACTCTGCAAGTTCAGCTGTTTGAATGCCCATAGTGTGCGCAGGGCTTGCGTCAAGCTTGTGTCGTTTCTATGGCAAATGCGTGACGATCGCACCCCTGTCCGAACCCATGGCCGAACTGGGGACCGACAACAATGGGACCTGGCTCATCACCAGGCGCAGCTGGGCCAAGGCCGCATTGGCGCTGCGCGCAAACCAATCGGGCTGCTTGGCTTGCTCGTCCCACACCCGCAGCAGCAAGGCCGGCTTGTGGTGCGGCGAGCGCTCAAAGGCCTCGCACTCGGCATCGTTCATGGCGCCGCCTTGCAAGCACAAACTACGTCGCGAGTCTTCTGACAGCCTGTCCAGGTAATGCGGATTGCGCTTGACCAAATACCGCTTGGCCTGCACATGCAAGCGCACAGGCTCGGCCACCATAGGCCCCCACAGCGCCTCAATGAGGTCGGCCCCGACCCGCTCGTGCTGGTCGTTGTGGCCTTCCAGCGTTGGGGTCAAGCCCTCAGGGCCCAACAGATGACCCAAGTCATGCAGCCAGCAGGCCAGCTGCAAGTGCGGACTGGCCTCGGCATACAAGGCGAGCTGGCCGCATTGCCAGGCGTGGGCCAAATGAAAAACCGGCTCGCCCGCATAGGCCACATGGCCCTGGCGGCTGTAGAGCTCAACGAAGGACTCAGGGGTGAGGGCAAGCATGTGTGTCATGGCCTGGCGCAGTGGGTTGGATGACCGGTGTTGAAGGAGAGACAAGTTGACAGCTTGACCGCCTTGCATGACGGTGTTGCGACACAGGCCGTCAGACAAGGCGCCGTCAACAAAACTTCATTGCACCGTCGCCAAACCGTCATCAACTCAAGAGACCATTGAGCCAATGTCAAAATCAGACCATTTCGCACTGGAGCTGCGCCAAGCCAGCAAAACCTTTGGCAACGCTGGCCTGGCTTTGGACCAAGTGAATTTGGCGGTGCGCCCAGGTGAGATGGTGGCTTTGTTGGGCGCCTCAGGCTCGGGCAAGTCCACCTTGCTGCGCTGCGTGTGTGGCTTGGAAAAGCTCGATGCCACTGGCGGCTCTGTGCATTTGCAAGGCCGCCTCTTGCAGTCCGATGGCCGGCTCTCGCCCGAAGTGCGGCAGCTGCGTCGGCACACAGCCTTGATTTTTCAGCAGTTCAATCTGGTGGGCCGCATGAGCTTGCTGGTCAATGTGCTGACCGGCTTGCTGCCCCATGTGCCCTTGTGGCGCAGCCTGTTGGGCCGCTTCAGCGAGGCGGAGCGGCTGGTGGCCCTGCAGGCCCTTGACGCCGTGGGCTTGAGCGCGCAGGCGCTGCAGCGCGCCTCCACCTTGTCGGGCGGTCAACAACAGCGCGGCGCCATTGCGCGCGCCTTGGTGCAAGGCGCGCAGCTGCTGCTGGCCGACGAGCCCGTGGCCTCGCTGGACCCGGAGTCCACGCGCTTGGTGATGGACCTCTTGCAAAACCTCAATCAAAGCCAAGGCCTGACGGTGGTGCTCAGTCTGCACAACGTGGCCCTGGCGCGGCAGTACTGCACCCGCACCGTGGCCTTGCGCCAAGGGCGGCTGGTGTACGACGGTCCGTCTTCGGGTCTGGATGCCCAGCGCTTGCAGCAGCTTTATGGCGCACAACACCAAGAGCTCACAGGACATGAAGCTTTTGTCCAAGGGCCTGAGCTCGCGCGGCCATGGGCTGCCGCCGCATGACACCCATTTTTTTCACTCAACAGGAAGCCTTATGAACATTCGCACATGGTTGGCCGCCCTTGGCTTGGCTTTGAGCAGCAGTGCGCTGCTGGCCCAAAACATCAGCTTTGGCATCATCGCCACGGATTCGGCCTCGGCCCAGCGCGAGCGTTGGGAGCCGTTTTTCCGCGACATGGAAAAAAAGACTGGCTTGAAGGTGCAGGCGTTTTATGCGCCTGACTATGCCGGCGTGATCGAGGCCATGCGCTTTAACAAAATCCAGGTCGCCTGGTACGGCAACAAGGCTGCCATGGAGGCCGTGGACCGCGCCAACGGCGAGGTGTTCGCCCAGCTCATGTACGCCGACGGCAGCTTTGGCTACCACGCGCTGCTCATCACGCACAAAGACAGCCCTTACAAAAACCTGGACGAGGTGCTGGCCAACGGCAAAAACCTGAACTTTGGCATTGGCGATCCCAACTCCACCTCCGGCTTTTTGGTGCCCAGCTACTACGTGTTTGCGCAGCGCAAGCTCGAGCCGCGCAATACCTTCAAAACCGTGCGCAACGCCAGCCACGGCGCCAACATCCAGGCCGTGCTGGCCAAGCAAATCGATGTGGCCACCAACAACACCGAGGACATGGGCAAGTTAGAAGCCAACCGCCCAGAGTTGTTCAGCCAGCTGCGTGTGGTCTGGAAAAGCCCGCTGATCCCGAGCGACCCCTTTGTCTGGCGCAAAGACCTGGACCCCGCGGTCAAAGCCCGTTTGAGCAGCTTTGTGCTGAACTACGCCAAGAGCGATGAGGCCGAAAAAGCCGTCCTGAAGAACATCTACAACTACGGCGGCTTCAGGGCATCGAGCAACGACCAACTCATTCCCATCCGCCAGTTGGAGCTGTTCAAAGACCGCATGAAGGCCGAGACCGACGACAAGCTCTCGCCCGCTGAGCGCAGCAAACTGCTCGCCGAGATCGATCAAAAACTCGCCGCCCTGGGCAAGTAAGCCATGGCTTTGGCAGGCAGTCCCGGCTCGCCAGCCCGGCTGGAGCAGTTGCAGTTGCTCGCAGCAGGTCAACGCAGCCCAGCTGGCGTCTGGCTGGGCTGGCTGGCGCTGGCTGGCTTGTTGGCGTGGGCCTGGCAAGGCGCTGAAATGCGGCCGCTGGAATTGATCCAGCACGCCGACAACATGCGCATCTTCGCGAGTGACTTTTTCCCGCCCGACTTTCGCGACTGGCGCCTGTATGTGCGCGAAATGGTGGTCACCGTGCACATTGCCCTGTGGGGCACGGCACTGGCGGTGGTGGCGGCCGTGCCCATGGGGCTGCTCAGTTCCTCCAACATCGTGCCCATGTGGGTCTACCAGCCCGTCAGGCGCCTGATGGACGCGTGCCGCTCCATCAACGAGATGGTGTTTGCCATGCTGTTCATCGTGGCCGTGGGGCTGGGTCCATTTGCCGGTGTGTTGGCGCTGTTTGTGCACACCACGGGCACCTTGGCCAAGCTGTTTTCTGAAGCGGTAGAAGCCATAGACCCCCGACCGGTGGAAGGCATACGCGCCACCGGCGCCCACAGCCTGGCCGAAATTGCCTATGGCGTGATCCCGCAGGTGCTGCCCTTGTGGCTGTCTTACGTGCTCTACCGGCTGGAGTCGAATGTGCGCTCGGCCTCGGTGGTGGGCATGGTGGGCGCAGGCGGCATTGGGGCGGTGCTGTTTGAGGTGATTCGCAGCTTTCAGTACGCCCAAACCTGCGCGGTCTTGCTGATTTTGATATTGACCGTCTCACTGATTGATGTGGGCTCGGCTTGGCTGCGCCGCCGATTCATTTAAAGCCACTCCATGACACCCGAGATTGAATTTGAAGCCGGCCTGCTCGAGCGCTGGCAGCCCGCCGGCCCCTTCGTGATGCTGGCCGACCCTGCGGCCCACACGCCTGAGATGCAGGCGCGCTGGCTGTCGCGCTGGCAAGGGCTTTGCGTGGCCTGGCTGCCGCAAATGAATGCCCAAAGCAGCGTGCAAGCTGCGACCGATCTGGCCCCCAGCGTGTGGACCCACCTGCGACGCGCGCCCCGCTGCGCCTTGTGGGCCCTGGGCGGGGGCACCACCTTGGACCTGGGCAAGGTCTTGCGCTGGTCCATGGCCGATGCCAGCACAGCCCCAGCCCACTGGCGCCACAACACCACCCCTGAAGACGCCCAGCGCCACCCCTTGTGGTGCACGCCCACCACAGCGGGCACGGGCAGCGAGGTCAGCCCCTGGGCCACGCTCTGGGACCTGGACATGGCGCCTGCGCGCAAGCGCTCTTGGAGCCCACCCAAGGGCACGGCCGACCTGGCTTTGCTGGACCCGGAACTCAGCCGCAGCTGCCCCTGGCGCGTCAGCCGTGACAGCGCGCTCGATGCCCTCTCGCATGCACTCGAATCTTTGTGGAACCGGCGCGCCGACCACACCAGCCGGGGTCAAGCCAGGCAAGCAGCGCGCCGGATTTTGCATGAGCTGCCCGAGCTGCGCGATCGCCCGCATGACTTGAACCTGCGCACCCGCATGGCCCACGCCAGCTTGCTCGCTGGGTTGGCCATGGCCCGCACCCAAACCGCGCTGGCGCATGCGCTGTCTTACGAGCTCACCTTGCAAGAGGGCATCTCCCACGGCGAGGCCTGCGCCATGTGGCTGCCCATGGTGATGGAGTTGGCCGCCGAGCGCTCGCCACGCGTGCGCGCAGACCTGGAGGTGGTGTTTGAGATGCCGGTGGCCCAGGCCTTGCCCTGGTTTGGCCACTGGCTGGCCGATTTGGGCGTGCAGGCGCGCGATTTGCGGGCGCAGCCGGCGGGCTCTGCCCAACTGGCTCAGGCCTTGGCCTCTGAGCGGGGCAGCAATTTTGTGGCGGTGGACGCATGACACCGGATCTCATGATTGTGGGCAGCGGCATGGTGGGGCTGGCCTGCGCCTGGGCCGGCGTGCAGCGGGGCTTGACGGTGGCGGTGGTCGATCGCGATGTGCAATGCGTGGGCGCCTCCATCCGCAACTTTGGCCTCATCACCGTCACCGGCCAGGGCCGGGGCGACACCTGGCGCCGCGCCCGCCGCAGCCGCGACGTGTGGGCCGAGTTGGCGCCCCAAGCCGGCATCGAAGTGCTGCAACAAGGCCTCTTGGTGCTGGCCCGCCGCCCAGAAGGCGTAGAAGTGTTGCAGCAGCTGCTGACCCAGCCCGAGGGCCAAGAATTGCGCTGGCTCAATGCCCAGGCCTTGCGTGAGCAAGCCCCACTTTTAGCCCATGACTCGGTGCTGGGCGCCTTGTACAGCCCGCATGAATTGCGCATTGAATCGCGTCTGGCCGTGGAGCAGCTGCGCCTGTACCTGCAAGCTTGCGGCGTGCGCTTTCACATGGGCCAAGCCGTGCAACAAGTGGCCCGTGGGGTAGTGCACACCAGCCATGGCCCGCTGCACGCCGGGCATGTGCTGGTGTGCCCGGGGCCTGATGTGCGCAGCTTGTGCCCCGAGGTGTTCGAGCGCCGCCGCACCCGCTTGTGCCAATTGCAAATGCTGCGCGTGCGCCCGCCCCCAGGCTATGTGCTGCCCGCGGCCGTGATGGGCGAGCTCAGCCTGGTGCGCTACCGAGGTTTCAGCGAAATGCCAGCCGCTGCCGCCCTGACCCAGCGCATGCAGGCCGAGCAACAAGCCGAGTTGGACGAGGGCATTCACCTCATCATCGTGCAAAGCGCCGACGGCACCCTGGTGGTGGGCGACTCTCACCACTATGGCCAGGCCATGCCGCCTTTTGCATCGGCCCAGGTGGAGGCGCTGATTCTGGCGGAAATGCAGCGCCTGCTGCGCTTGCCGCACTTTGAGGTGGTTTCGCGCTGGACAGGCATTTACCCCAGCGCCGAGCAAGACGCATTCTTTGACACCGCAGCGCCTGGCGTGGAGGTGATCAGCGTCACCAGCGGCACGGGCATGAGCACGGCCTTTGGCCTGGCAGAAGATTGGATACAGACTGGCAAGGTGTGGACATGAACACAACAATCGACATGGGCATCCAAGGCGTGGTCTTTGACTGGGCCGGCACCATCGTGGACTTTGGCAGCTTGGCGCCCATGGGCGCGTTTGTGGAGCTGTTCAAAGCCCAGGGGGTGCCGCTGAGCGTGGCCCAGGCCAGAGTGCCCATGGGCCTGCCCAAGCTGGACCACATCCGTGAATTGGGCCGCATGCCAGAGGTGGCCCAAGCCTGGCAGGCGCACCATGGCCGGGCATTTTCTGACGCAGACGCCCACAGCCTGCTGCTGAGCTTTGAGCCCATGAGTGCGGCGGCCGCCTTGGCCCACAGCGACTTCATTCCCGGCTTCATGGACAGCCTGGCCTGGCTGCAAGGCAAGGGCATGCGCGTGGCCACCACCACGGGCTACACCCGCACCATCATGCGGCCGCTGATGGCCAAGGCCCAGGCGCTGGGCTTTGCCCCCGACCTGGTGGTGTGCTGCGACGATGTGGAACGCAGCCGCCCTGACCCCATGGGCATGCACGCTTGCATGGCG
>CANHKH010000119.1 GCA_947460165.1 Comamonadaceae bacterium | reverse complement strand
GCCGTGGCGTCCACGATGGCGGCGCAAAAGTCGTAAATCTTGTTGGCGTCGCCCTTGAGCCGCCCCGGAAAGCGTGTGGGCTCCGGGTCCAGGCCCACGCACAACATCGATTGGTTTTGGCGCTCGGCGGCGGCCAGCATCTGGAGAAAGGTCATGCTCAGATTGTAAGAAGCGGTGCACCCCCTTTACCACCACGCGATTGAAGTCGCGCAGGTCCTCATGGCCCACGTGGCGCAGGGCTTGAATGAACAACTCGCGGTCTGCGGCGGTGTCTTTGCCATTGAGCATCTGAAGTTCATGGTCCTGCCTGGAAAGCTGACAGGCTGCTCAGGCGCAAGCCATGCTCAAAGCATTGCAGACCGCTGTCGCCAACAGCCTGAAAAAAAGCAAAAACTCGGGCAGTACGCAGTGATCTGACAAAACGGCCAGCCCGTACAAATGGGTGGCGATGCACCAAATAAAGCCACGTGACTGGCCGCAAGGTCCTCATCCCCGCGTGATCAAGTGCTGATCGACATGGCGTTGAGCAGCCCCAGCGCCACCGACAGCGCGGCCAGAAAAATGGCTGGCGCCACCTTGCCTTCTTCAATGGCTTTGGAGCTGCTCCGGCGCATGACCAGGAACAGCGCCATTTGAACGCCAGTGGTGATGACGGCCCACTTCGCCATCTCAAGCAGGCTATGGGTGAAGTAGATGGACGCAGCCAGGGTGATGGAAAAACCCAGGCAGGCTCCCCCCAGGGCAATGGCGGCGGCCATGTTGTTCTGACCTATGAGGGCGAACTCGTTGTATGGCGTGAAGCGCACATAGACTTGGATGAAGGCAAACAGCAGCAGCACTGCCGCAGCCAGGTAGGACGTGAAAAGCAGGACGGACATCATGGGGTGTGGTCTTTTGCGTTGTAGGGGTCGATGTGTTCTTGATCAAAAAAGTGGGGCACGAAATTGCTCATGTTGGTGGTGACCGGGCTGTCATCTTCTCGAACACACATCCCGGCTGCGCTGTTGCCCACCACCCATGAGCCGATGACCGGATAGCGTCCATGGAGGCAAGGCATCTCAGCCAACGCTTGGTAAACATAGCCTTCAGTGCCGTAAGGGCCAGCCGATTGAGTGGCCACGATGCCGTCGCGGTAGAGCGCGACGTTCGCCCCTTCGCGCGAGTAAAAAGGCTTTTTGGCGTACGCGCTCATGGTGCCGGGCTCAAAGTGGGCTTCAAGCAGGTTCGGGTGGCCAGGGTTGAGCTGCCACAAGATGGCGAGAATGGCTTTGCACGAGAGCACTGACTTCCAGATTGGCTCCACACAGCGGATCCTGCCCGCCATCAGCGCGTCTGCAAGCTGCGCGCCAAAGTCTTCAGTCATCATCCATTCCCAAGGGTAGAGCTTGAAAAGCAGCTCAATGGGCTGCTCCTCTTCGTCCACAAACACTTCAGCCACACTGTCCCAGCCAATGGATTCGACATCGAGCCGCTGGGCTTGCAGGCCGGCCTGCAGCGCCGTCTCCACCAGGTACTGCGCGCACACCCAATCTTCTTCGTTGTCCTTGATGCTGGCCACATGCAGCCTGCTGCCTGGGGCCGCTATGGCCTGCCAGCGTTGAACCAGCTTGTCGTGCAGTGAATTGAACTGGTCAGCTCCAGGAAACACGTCTTCCATCCAGTACCACTGGGCCACGGCCGACTCCAACAAAGACGTGGGCGTGTCGGCGTTGTACTCCAGCATCTTGGCCGGCCCGTGGCCGTCGTAGGCCAGGTCAAAGCGGCCATACAAGCTTGCATCGCCTGCTTGCCATGAGTGCGCAATGGCCGCATGAAATGCTGGGGGAATGCCCAGCTCGCCCAGGCGCCCGTGTTCAATGACGTGGTCGACCGCTTGCAGGCACAACTGGTGCAACTCTTCGGTCACCTCCTCGAGGTGGTCGACCTGCGCCAAGGTGAAGCGGTACGCCACATCTTCTTTCCAGTACTGGTCCCAGTCATGAAAGGACAGGCCAATGGATTCGAGCTTGGCCGCCTTGTCCGGCCGCAGCTGCACATGAATGCGCTCCATGGCTGCTAGCCGCCGCCAGAAAATCGCCATCCCCGCGAACCAAAACCGCCGCGTGCAATGGCCGCCTTGCGTTCGGCCACATAGCTGGCTGGCGTGGCACTGCGATGGGCCATGCTGGCCTTGGCGATGCTGGAGCCCGAAAAAGGAATGGACGCGCCCTTCACCGGTCGGGTGCTGCCGTCCCTGAGCACCTCCACCGGGTAACCCGTGTTGCCCTCGCGGTGCCAGAAATAGCGCGGCCCAGCGTAGGCGTGCGACGCCATGCTGCTCCCGCCTGCACCGCCCTGTGGGGAGGGGTTGACGAAGTTCTCGTTCAAGGGGCCCTCGCTCATTTGCGACGCGAGCTTGCAATACTCTTCGCTGGCGCCCCAGTCCTTCATGCAGTCATCGCGTGTGCTGTAGAACTCCTGCTTGATGTCTACCGCTTGGGGAATCTGCTCCATGTCGGGCGCTTGCTGGCAGCCGCTCAAGCCCGTGCCCAGCGTACCGAGCATCACCAGGGGCACTTTCCAGGATCGCTTCATTCTGGTTGACCTTTCAGCGAGGCATCTGCTTGGCCGATTCGGAGTGAATCCGCCTTGATGAATCATCGAAGAAAAAACGATCTTCGCTCTTGGCTGCGGTCGGTTTCTTGGTTAAAAAATCTTTCCACTGCAGCTCGCCCCCCGGGTGCCAAGAGGTGAACACTGCCCGCATCTGGCCCAGCAGGGGGCTTGCCTCGGCCAGCACCTCGCAGTGGTCCATGTCCTCGGCTTCCACCACGCCGGCCAGCGGGTTCTTCAACATCCAGGCCAAGGCGCCCAAAATGCCTGCCGCCACTTGCACTGAGGTGGCATTGCCGCAAGACGGGTGATGCAAAAAAGCCAGCGCATCCCGCGCATGCAAGGTCGAGCCGTACCAGCAACTCAGTCCGGGTGAGCACAGAAGAACGCCTAACTCGTCAAAGCCTTGCAGCCCAGAGCCGAGTGTCAAGGTCTCAAGCTGAGGTGGACGGCTGCGACCGCACGCCTGCCAGGCCTGAATGCCCCTGAGCGTGTGTGCGCATGGGCGATAGGCGTAGTAGCAAGTCGGCCTGTAGCACCGTGACGACTCCACTGCAGGTCCAGGCCCTTGCAGGCTCAGCAAGGCACTGATGGACAGCGCCTCATGGTGCGTGACCCAAAGCGCCTGCTGCTCCCCGCGCGACGGCACCCAGGACCGCACCCACTGCAATGCCTGCTGGCGCGCCGGCGGCAAGTAAAGCTCACTCGCACCCGCAGGGTCGACCAATCGCGCACCCGCTGGCAGTGCGGTCTCATGCGAGCCCCAGCCGCACTCGGGCGGCTGACCCAGCTCAGCGAGCAGACCCTCTGGCGACCACGTGCTGGTGAATTTGCCATCGTTGGCAGGGTGTGCGCTGAGTTGCTCGTCTCCCTGGGTATCCCGCTCGGCCACCTGCACGACCCGCACATCCAGCGCCTGAGCCAACAAGGCCCAAGTCCTTGGGCTGGTCTGGGCCGCCGACACCACCCCAGCCAACGCCGCGCCACCCTGTTGAAAAGCCATCTCGCGCAAAGCCTGTTTCACGAAATGCGACACAAGCCCCGGGTTGGCCCCATGAGCCAGCACCGCCACCGGCTTGCCCGCGCCCCGCAATGCCAGCGCCTGCCTGCGCAGCCAGGCATTGGTGGTTTTTTGCGGGTCAAGGTCCTGGTAGCCCCCGGCCCAAGGCTCCACGCAGGTGTCCAGATACATGGCCCCCTTGGCTTGTGCCAACTTGATCAGCGACGGGCTGCTCACACCCACCGACAGGTTCAGCAACAAGGCATGGGGCTGCAGCCTTGAGCCAAGCTCCTGAAGGTGGTTATCCCGCGTGATCGACACATGGCAATAGCTCACTCCCAGCGCCTGCGCCAAGGGAAGGTGGTCATCTTCATCACAGATCACCGTCACCTCACTGGCGGAGCAAAGCCCTAGGCGCAGCATCAGGGGAATGAGCGTTCGGGCCACGACCCCAAAGCCGATGCAGATGACTTTCATTCACCGGCCGGCGCTCTTTGCGCTCGATTGATTTTTCTTCCGCTCACTGCTGTGTGCCCCTTTGGCTTCCTGAGTATTTATGCCATGGAGAAAAGAGGTTCAGGTCTAAAGTTGTCGGGTTTGGGTGCTGGTGGTGCGGCGCGTGGCTTGAGCCGGTCCAGAAAGCGTGTGGGCTCCTGGTCCAGGCCCACACACAGCAAGGAGCGGTTCTGGCGCTCGGCGGCGTCCAGCATCTGGATAAGGGTCATGCGCAGATTTTAAGAAGCGGCGTTGCTCATGCCTTCTGATGCGGTAAGGCTCACCCGGCGGACCTCGCAAAACTCGGCCAGCGCCAGGGGGCTCCCGGCTTTGGCCAGGCGCTTGAGGCGCGCGCCCACCATGAGTTTGAAAAAAGCTGGTCTTGCTCGATCAAGCGGCGCAGGGACTGAATAAATGACTCATGCTGGTGATTTCCCCACCGCTTGCGTGCCATCAGGGTTAAGCTGCACTTTTCCCCGTCACCCACCACTGCACGCCCATGCTCAAGTTTCTGCACCCCTTGCTGTGGCTCATCCTCGCCGCCATGACCGCACCTGCCCAAGCCACTGAAGAGCCCGACCACCAAGTGCTGCGCCAATGGGGCCAGGTGGAGCTGCGCCAGTACCAGCCCTATGTGGTGGCCGAGGTGGTGCTCCAGGCCACGCCCGAGGATGCCGGCAACCAGGCCTTCCCCATTTTGGCGGGCTACATCTTTGGCAAGAACAAGGGTGAGCGAAAGCTGGAGATGACCGCTCCCGTGACCCAAACCGCCGTGCCCATGAAGATGGAGATGACCGCCCCGGTCACGCAGACCGCTGCAGGCAGCGGTGCCATGCGCGTGCAATTCGTGCTGCCCAAGTCCGTGACGCTGGAGACCGCCCCAGAACCGCTGGATGCGCGCGTTCAAGTGCGCCAAGTGCCGGCCAGCCAGTGGGCCGTCATTCGCTACTCAGGCGCCTGGTCGCAGGCCAACTTCGCAGAGCAACTCGCGCTGCTCAAGGCCACGCTGGACAAAGAAGGCGTGGCCACCCAGGGCGAGCCTGTGCTGTCGCGCTACAACGCGCCCTTCACACCGCCCTTTTTGCGGCGCAACGAGATTTGGCTGGCGCTGCGCTGAGGTACGGAGTCAGCCGCTCCAGCAGCCCCTGGACGCGGGTCCCGCCATGGGGATCAAACTGGCGCGCCCTGGCGGCGCTCACTCAGGCTGTATGCCTGCCTCGCGCATGAGTTCTAGCCATTGCGCTTGGTCGCGCTGCATGCGCCTGCCCATCTCTTGGGCGCTCATGGGCTCAGGGTCGGTGGCCAGGGCCGCGAGCTGGCGCAAGGTCTCGGGGGCGGCCAGCACTTTGGCTGCAGCCTGGCTCAATTTGTCGACCACCTGGGGCGATGTTCCGGTGGGCGCCACCAGGCCTATCCAGGTGACCAATTGCGTGCCAGGGAACACCTCGGCCAAGGTTGGCACCTCGGGCGCTGCTGAGGTGCGCCGCGACCCGGAGATGGCGAGCGCGAGCAGCTTGCCTGACTTGAGGTGGGGCACACCATTGCTCACGTCCACGATGGCCGCAGGCACTTGCCCGCCCAACAGGTCGGTGAGGGCTTGAGGGGTGCCCTTGTAGGGAATGCTTGAAAACTTCAGGCCACTGACTTTGGCCAGTTGCGCCAGTGCCACCTGCGCGCTGGCTGAGCCGTAAGCCACCGCCAGCGGCTGCGTTTGTTTGGCGGCGTGGGCCAAAAATCCCTTGAGGTCTTGCGCTGCAAAGTCAGCCCGCACCATGAACATCATGGAGGTGGCGGCCACGCCAGCCACAGGCACAAAGTCCTTGAGCGGGTCGTAGGGCAGCGACTTGTACAGACCGACGTTGGCTGCCAGCGTGGTGCTCGAGCCCGCCAGCAAGGTGTAGCCGTCGGCCTTGGCGCGGGCGGCAAACTGGCTGCCGATCACGCCATTGGCGCCGGCCCGGTTGTCTATCACCACCGGCTGGCCCAGCTCTTTTTGCAGGGCCACGGCAATGGGTCGAATCACGTTGTCCGTGTAGCTGCCAGGTCCGTAAGGCACAACAATGCTGACAGCGCGCACAGGGTAATCCTGGGCCGCGGCAAGGTTGGCCAACATCATGGCCAGTCCAGCGAGGATGCGCCGCGAAGATGCGCCGCATAAATCAGTTGCATTCATCTCAGCCTCCCTGTGTGCGGGTCCTAGGCCCCGCCATCGAGCAAACAAAAATTCATTGTGATGCAATGGCAGTCGGCCCAACAACTCACATGAGTGGAACGACTGTTCACCCCCACTGAACATTGCGGTCAGCGGCCACCCCAGGTGCGCGCCACATTGAAGAATCGCTCAGATTATTTGACTTGCGCCCGCCTGCTGTGCCGACCTAGCATGCAATGTGCGCGCTCAGGCCCAAGCTTGGAGCCCCAGCGCCTTTGCAGCGACACGCGCCCAACCAGGAGTTTCGGGAATGATTCGATACGACGTGCAAGATGCGGTTGCGCAGATCTTGCTGGACCACCCGCCAGTCAACGGCCTGACGCCCGAGCTGCTGGACCTGATGATGGCCCGCTTGCGGCAAGCCGGCAGCGACCCGCAGGTGCGTGCCATCGTGTTGGGCAGCGCCGTGCCCGGGCGCTTTTGCGGCGGGCTGGACCTGCCCAAATTCCACGCCGCCTCACCGGCCGACAAGCATGCGGTGGTCCACAAGCTGTACTTTGAGCTCTTTGATGTGCAGTCCAGCCTGCCCAAGCCCGTGATAGGCGCCATCACCGGGGCGGTGCGCGGCGGCGGCATGTCGGTGGCCATCACCTGCGACTTGCTGGTGGCCGCGCAGGACTCGACCTTTGGCTATCCGGAGCTTGAAGTCGGCCTGCTGCCCTCCATCCATTTCAATCATTTGCATCGCCTCGTCGGGCGCTACCGCGCTTTTGACCTCTTGTTCACCGGCCGGGTGTTCAGCGCGCAAGACGCGCTCGAGCTGGGTCTGCTCAGCCACACCGCGCCGGCCGACGCGGTGCTGGCCAAGGCGCACGAGTTGGCTGCGGTGCTGGCGGCCAAGTCGCCTCAGCTGATGCGCCTGGGCAAGGCCGCTTTTGTGCGCGCCACCGACCAAGGCTACCGCCAGGCCGCAGGCAGCGCGGTGGACCTGGTCTCCACGGTGCTGGGCACCCCGGACAGCATCGAAGGCTTGGCCGCTTTTGCTGAAAAGCGCAAGCCCCAATGGAGCGACACATGAGCGGCCTGCCTGCGCTCCACGGGCTGCGCGTGCTCGACCTCTCGCGGGTGCTGGCCGGCCCCATGGCGGCGCAGGTGCTCGCCGACCTGGGCGCCGATGTGATCAAGATAGAGCGGCCCGGCAGCGGCGACGACTCGCGCCAGTGGGTGCCACCCACCATGGTGGACTCGCCGGCCACCCCGCACGACGAGTCGGTTTATTTTTGGGCCAGCAACCGCGGCAAGCGCTCGGTGACCGCCGACATCGCCCAGCCCGAAGGCCAGGCCCTCATCAAGCGCCTGGCCGGCCAAGCCGACGTGCTGATTGAAAACTACAAAGTCGGCTCCTTGGAGCGCCATGGGCTCGATGGCAACAGCCTGCGCGCACTCAACCCCAAGCTGGTGTATTGCTCCATCACCGGCTTTGGCCAGACCGGACCTTACCGCGAGCTGCCAGGCTACGACACCATCGCCCAGGCCATGGGCGGGCTGATGAGCGTCACCGGCAACGGCGAGGCGCAAGCGGGCGCGGGTCCGCGCAAGACCGGGGTGGCCGTGGTCGACCAGATGACCGCGCTGTACTCGGTGATCGCCATCTTGGCCGCGCTGCGCGAGCGCGAGGTCTCTGGCCTGGGCCAATCCATCGACATGGGCTTGCTGGACGTGCAAGTGGCCTCGCTCACCAACATCGGCATGGGTTACCTGGCCACGGGCAAGGTGCCGCGCCGGCTGGGCAACCGGCTGGCGACGGTGTATCCCAGCGACAACTTTGCCTGCAGCGATGGCGAGCTCATGCTCATCGTGGGCAATGACGAGCAGTTCAAGCGTTTTTGCACAGCCATGGAGTTGCCTGCCCTGGCGCAAGAGCCCAGGTTTGCCCGCAATGCCGACCGCCAGCAGCATGTCCACGAACTGGACCCGCTGCTGCGGGCCGCCTTTGCCAGCCGCACGGTGGCCGACTGCAGGGCCAGGCTGGACGCCGCTGGCGTGCCGGCCGCGCCCATCAACGACATGGCGCAGGTGTTCACAGACCCCCAGGTGCTCGCGCGCGGCATGGTGCAGCCGGTGAGCCGGCCCGATGGCACCCCAGCGCGGGTGCTGGCCAGCCCCATCCGCATGTCGCGTTCTGCCTTGCGACCCGTGCAGCGCCCCCCCCTGCTGGGCGAGCACAACGCCGAGGTGGCCCTGGGCTGGCCGGCGCCGCCAGCGTCTTGAATGACGCAGCTTTTTTTTGTCAAGCGAGATTGGAGACCGCCATGGAGATCAAACGAATTGCGGGCGCATTAGGCGCCACCCTCACCGGCATTGACCTGTTGGAGCCGCCCTCGCCTGAGAGCATCGCCGCCGTGCGCGCAGCCTGGCTGGCGCACAAAGTGATTTTCATGCCCCGCCAGCCCCT
>CANHKH010000118.1 GCA_947460165.1 Comamonadaceae bacterium | reverse complement strand
TTTACCGCCATGGCTTTGCTGTTCGCGCTCAACAGCACCAGCACCATGTATGAAATGGTGCAAAGCGCTTACAACGTCACGCTCACAGGCGCTTTTGTACCGCTCATGGCGGGGGCTTTTTGGAAGCGCGCCAACACTCAGGGCGCCTTGCTCTCCATCGTGTTGGGCGTGGGCACCTGGTTGGCGTTCAGCAATTTGGCCCCTGAGACCCTGATTCCCGCCAACTTGCTGGGCTTGGCGGCCTCGGCCTGCGGCATGGTGCTGGGCTCGCTGGCGCCGCGCTGGGTGGCCAGTGGCGGCCACAGCATAGAGACGGCGCTGCACCAAGCTGCGCAGGCCGAGCAGGCGCTGCGCAAGCACTGAGGCGCGCTTCAAGCCCTGCGCTGGGGCAAGGTGGCCAGCAGCACGCCGGCCAGTGCCAGCCCCAGAGAGGCCATTTGCACGCCGTCCATGCGCTCTCCCAGGAACAGCACACCCACCAGGGCGGCGCTCACCGGCAGCATGACGGTGAACACCCCGGCCTCGCTGGCTTGCACGCCTTGCAAGCCCGTCATCCACAGCCAGACCGTCCAGACACTGGCGGCCATGGCGTAAAACACCAACAAACCCCAGGTGGGCAGGGGCACCGCGCCAAATTCAAAGCCCCAGGCTGCCCACAGGCCCAGAGGCGTCATCAGCGCCAGGCCCCACAGGTTGATGAGCGCGGTGATGCGGCGCGGTGAGACCGAGGCCGTCAGGCGCTTGCCAATGACGGCATAAGCGGCCTCGCACAACACCGCGCCCACCAGCAAGAGGTGCCCCAGCCAGGCGCTGCCGGCAGGCGGGGCCTCGGCCGCGCGCTGCGGCGCCCATGAAAACAAGGCGATACCGGCCACCCCCAGCACCACGGCCACGCCCACGTGAGCAGACAACTGCTCCTTCAAAAACAAGCGGCTGAGCAGCGCCACCACGGCTGGAATGGCGGCCATGATCACCCCGGCCGCCACCGCACTGCTCAGGCTCACGCCCAAGAGCATGCACAGTGAAAACAAAAAATTGCCGAAAAAAGACGCCAAAAAAAGCAGGCGCTGGTTTTGCGCATTCAATGGCGCCTCGCCCACAGGGCGCGGCAGCCAGTGCAGCATGGCCAAGGCGCCCAGGCCAAAGCGCAGCCAGGCCAACAGCAGCACGGGCAAGGCCGCCACCATGGGTTTGGACAAGGCCACATACACGCCCACCAGCGCCATGCTCAAGGCCAGACAGCCTTGGGCTGCGATTCGTTTCATGGGGTGGCGCTCATGGGCTGTGACAGTGGGGTCAGCCATCATGCCGCAAATTCATGGCCGGCCCGGCCAGATCTCCAGCGGCCAAGGCTTGGTTTTGCATGGCGCATTCAAGATTTTGCAATATGAAATTCAGCCGTGTTGCGCTGCACCAAAATTTCTCAATATGAGAAAGAGAATTTTGCATGGAGAAATGAAGGGGATAAGTCATTGTTTTTAAACAAAAAATTATTTATCTTATATAAGACATAAGAGCTTGGCAGAGTCTTGTAGAAGACTTAAAGTAAAGCCATCTTGCAGCGCCATGGGTCCGCTCTGGCCCCCACAGCGCCCAAGCGCCCCATCCTTGTTTTTCATCAACTTCCTGGAGTGATTCACATGCCCCAAAACCTGACCGAGCAACTCAGCCGCGCCCAACAAATTTCTGCCCTGGAAAAAGACTGGGCCACCAACCCGCGTTGGAAGGGTGTCAAGCGCGGCTACACCGCCGCCGACGTGGTGCGCCTGCGCGGCAGCATGCCCATTGAGCACACGCTGGCCAAGCGCGGCGCCGAAAAGCTCTGGGACAAGGTCAACGGCGGCTCCAAAAAAGGCTATGTCAACTCCTTTGGCGCCATCAGCGCCGGCCAAGCCATGCAGCAGGCCAAGGCCGGTCTGGAGGCCGTGTACCTGTCGGGCTGGCAAGTTGCGGCCGACGGCAACACCTCTGAGACCATGTACCCCGACCAGTCGCTCTACGCCTACGACTCGGTGCCCACCATGGTGCGCCGCATCAACAACACCTTCAAGCGCGCCGACGAAATCCAGTGGGGCCGGGGTGTGGAGCCGGGCAGCAAGGACTTTGTGGACTACTTCTTGCCCATCGTGGCCGACGCCGAAGCCGGCTTTGGCGGCGTGCTCAACGCCTTTGAGTTGATGAAAAACATGATCACCGCAGGCGCTGCTGGCGTTCACTTTGAAGACCAGTTGGCCGCCGTCAAAAAATGCGGCCACATGGGCGGCAAGGTGCTGGTCCCCACGCACGAAGCCTGCGAAAAGCTGATCTCGGCCCGCTTTGCCGCCGACGTGATGGGCGTGTCCACCATCGTGCTGGCCCGCACCGACGCGGAAGCGGCCAACCTCATCACCAGCAACCATGACGCCAATGACCAGCCCTTCCTCACCGGTGAGCGCACGCAAGAAGGCTTTTACCGCGTCAAAAACGGCCTGGAGCAAGCCATCAGCCGCGGCGTGGCCTACGCCCCCTATGCCGACTTGGTGTGGTGCGAAACCGGCGTGCCCGACATTGGCTTTGCCCGCGAGTTTGCCCAAGCCGTGCAAGCGGCCTGCCCCGGCAAGCTGCTGAGCTACAACTGCTCGCCGTCCTTCAACTGGAAAAAGAACCTCAACGACTCACAAATCGCCACCTTCCAGGAAGACCTGGCCGCGCTGGGCTACAAGTACCAGTTCATCACGCTGGCAGGCATCCACATCAACTGGTTCAACACCTTCCAGTTCGCCCACGCCTACGCCCGCGGCGAAGGCATGAAACACTACGTCAACATGGTGCAAGAGCCCGAGTTCGCCGCCCGTGAGCAGGGCTACACCTTTGTGTCGCACCAGCAGGAAGTGGGCGCAGGCTACTTTGACGACGTGACCACCGTCATTCAAGGTGGTTCGTCCTCTGTGAAGGCCTTGACGGGTTCCACCGAAGAAGAGCAGTTCCATTGAGCGCATTGAGCAGCGCCTGCCCCCAGCGGGCTGGCGGCATGTGAACAAAGGCCGGCCCCTGGGGGCTGGCCTTTGTGTTTGTGGGAAAATTTGAGCTTGTTTGACACCTCAAGAGTGGAGAAGGCACGCTGGTGACGACGCCGGGAATGACCCCTAAACTGCCTTCTCCCTCAGCGCGGCCCTGGCCGCGCTTTTTTGTTCCCCGAGCCCCACCTCTTTTTCAAGCCATGGTTCAAATCACTCTTCCCGACGGTTCCCTGCGTGCGTTTCCCCAGCCGGTGACGGTGGCCGAGGTCGCCGCTTCCATTGGTGCGGGCCTGGCCAAGGCGGCCTTGGGCGGCAAGGTCGATGGCCAGCTGGTGGACACCAGTTTTTCCATCGCACAAGACGCCAAGCTCGCCATCGTGACGGCCAAAGACGCCGACGGGCTGGAGCTGATTCGCCACTCCACCGCGCACTTGCTGGCTTACGCCGTCAAAGCCTTGTTCCCTGAGGCACAGGTGACCATAGGCCCAGTCATTGAAAACGGCTTTTATTACGACTTTTCGTACAAACGCCCGTTCACGCCCGAGGACCTGCAGGCCATTGAAAAGCGCATGGCAGAACTCGCCGCGAAAGACGAGCCCGTGCTGCGCCGGGTGCTCCCGCGCGACGAAGCAGTCGCTCACTTCAAGGCCATGGGCGAGCATTACAAGGCCGAGATCATCGGCTCGATCCCGGCTGGGCAAGAGGTGTCGCTGTACCGTGAAGGCGAGTTTGAAGACCTGTGCCGCGGCCCCCATGTGCCCAGCACCGGCAAGCTCAAGCACTTCAAGCTCATGAAGGTGGCCGGTGCCTACTGGCGGGGCGACAGCAAAAACGAGATGCTCCAACGCATTTACGGCACGGCCTGGGCCAGCAAGGAAGACCTGCAGCAGCACCTGACCCTGCTGGAGGAGGCGGAAAAGCGCGACCACCGCAAGTTGGGCCGCGAGCTGGACCTGTTCCACATTGACGAGCATTCGCCGGGCACCGTGTTTTGGCACCCCCGGGGCTGGACGTTGTGGCAGGAGGTGGAGCAGTACATGCGCCGCGTCTACCGCGACAACGGCTACCAGGAGGTCAAAGGCCCGCAGATTTTGGACCAGGGCCTGTGGGAGAAAACCGGCCACTGGGACAAGTACCGCGAGAACATGTTTGTCACCGAATCGGAAAAGCGCGACTTTGCGCTCAAGCCGATGAACTGTCCTGGCCACATCATTATCTTCAAGCAGGGCATCAAGAGCTACCGCGACCTGCCGCTGCGCTTTGGCGAGTTTGGCCAGTGCCACCGCAACGAGCCCAGCGGCGGCCTGCACGGCATCATGCGCGTGCGCGCCTTCACGCAGGACGACGGCCATATTTTTTGCACCGAGGACCAAATTCAGGCCGAGGTGGTGGCCTTCACCACCTTGCTGCAAAAGGTCTACAAGGACTTTGGCTTTAGCCGCATCATCTACAAGCTCTCGACCCGGCCTGAAAAGCGCATCGGCTCTGAGGAAAGCTGGGACCGCGCCGAAAATGCGCTGGCCGACGGCCTGCGCGCCTCGGGCTGCGACTTTTCATACCTGCCTGGAGAGGGCGCTTTTTACGGCCCCAAGATCGAGTACACGCTCAAGGACGCCATAGGCCGCGAATGGCAGTGCGGCACCATTCAGGTAGACCCCAACATGCCTGAGCGTCTGGATGCCGAGTACGTGGGTGAAGACGGTGCACGCCACCGCCCCATCATGCTGCACCGCGCCATTGTGGGCAGCCTGGAGCGGTTCATTGGAATCTTGATTGAAGAGCACGCCGGCGCCTTGCCGACTTGGCTCTCGCCGGTGCAGGTGGTGGTGCTCAACATCACCGATGCGCAGGCCGATTACTGTCAGGAAATAGCCAAAACGCTGCAAAATCAAGGGCTTAGGGTTCAACTCGATCTGCGCAACGAGAAAATCACGTATAAAATACGTGAGCATTCGCTGCAAAAGCCCCCTTACATCCTTGTCGTTGGCGACAAAGAGAAAGCTTCTGGCTCCGTGGCGGTGCGCGCCCGAGGCAACAAAGACCTTGGAGTGATGTCCCTTGCTGCGTTCACTGCGCAAATCACCTCGGACATTGCACACAAAGCGTGATGGACTGACGCGCTGCCGAATTTGTCGGCGGTCAGTTTCTGCGTTGTCGGGGCAAGCGGCTACAGCTTTTGTGGCAACCTTTGAAGGATTGAAGCCATCGCTACTGAATTTCGTGACCGTCGCCATCGCGAGGAGCGCAAACACCGCCTGAACCGTGAAATCATGGCCCCCGAGGTTCGCCTCATGGGCCCTGACAACGAATCATTGGGCATCATGCCCGTCATGGAGGCGCTGCGCCTGGCTGGCGAAGCCGATGTGGACCTGGTGGAGATTTCTCCCACAGCCATTCCGCCCGTGTGCCGCCTCATTGACTATGGCAAGTTCAAGTACGCCGAGCAAAAACGCGCGGCCGAAGCCAAGTCCAAGCAAAAGGTGATCGAGGTCAAGGAGATCAAGTTCCGGCCAGGCACCGACGATGGCGACTACAACATCAAGCTGCGCAACATCCGCCGCTTTTTGGACGATGGTGACAAATGCAAGATCACGCTGCGCTTTCGGGGCCGTGAGATCACGCACCAGGATTTGGGCCTGGCGCTGTTGGCGCGCATTCGCGACGAGTTGGCCGACAGCATCGTCGTTGAGCAGTTCCCCAAGCTCGAAGGCCGGCAAATGATCATGATGATCGCGCCGGGCAAGAAAAAGCAGTCGGGCAAGCCTGTGGCGGACGCGCCTGCGGAGGCGGCCAGGGTTTGAAGTTGATTTAAAGGAGTTTGCGCCGTCGGTTTTCAGGTCACCGGCGGTGTCAATCAGGCAGGCTTTCCAGCCTGTCGCAGCACGCGGGCTTTCGGGCCAGCGGCTGCCACCAGCAGGCCCACTTTCGGGTGGGTGTGCACACAAGTGGCTCGGGGCCATCAAGTCTGTGGATCAGTTTTCGCAGCGCCTCACGAGCACAAATGAAAAGGAGCAGTCACATGCCCAAAATGAAGACCAAGAGCAGCGCGAAAAAGAGATTTCGCGTTCGTCCCGGTGGCACCGTCAAGCGCGGTCAAGCCTTCAAACGTCACATTCTGACCAAGAAGACCACCAAGAACAAACGCCACCTGCGCGGCGCAGTCGCTGTCCATGAGACCAATATGGGTCACATGGCACAGATGCTGCCTGGCATGGGTATTTGATTTAAAGACGGACAAGGAGTACCTCTATGCCTCGCGTTAAACGTGGCGTCACCGCCCGCGCTCGTCACAAAAAAGTTCTCGCCCTTGCCAAGGGCTTCCGCGGTCGTCGCGGCAATGTCTATCGCATCGCCAAACAGGCGGTGATGAAGGCAGGCCAATACGCCTACCGTGATCGCCGTACCAAGAAGCGTGTGTTTCGTCAGTTGTGGATTGCGCGTATCAACGCTGCAAGCCGCTCTTTCGGCATGACTTACAGCCAGTTTGCCAACGGCCTGAAAAAAGCCGGCATCGAGATCGACCGCAAGGTCCTCTCTGACCTGGCCATCCACGACAACGCCGCTTTTGGCGCCATCGTGGCCCAGGTCAAAGCCAAGCTGGCAGCTTGAACTTGCCTCGCCTCTCGGCCCCTTGGGGCTGGGAGGCGCTTGCGAAAGCGGGCTGGAGCTTGTGAAGGCTCTGGCCCTTTTTCATGGGAGCACGCCCTGCGTGTGCAGTTCAGTGTCCCCATGTTTGTTTTTTCCAGATGTGAACCATGAGCCCAGACACGGTCCTTGATGAACTGGTAAGCGCTGCCCAAAGCAGCTTTGCCGCCGCCAGCAGCCCCGCCGACTTGGAGAACGCCAAGGCGCAGTTCCTGGGCAAAGCCGGCCGCGTGACCGAACTCATGAAGGGTTTGGCGGCCCTGAGCGTGGAGGACAAAAAAACCCGCGGCGCCGCCATCAACCAGACCAAGCAGGCCATAGAAGCCGCGCTGACCGCGCGCCGCCAAGCCTTGGCCCAGGCCGAGCTTGACGCCCAACTCAAGGCCGAGGCGCTGGACGTGAGCCTGCCCGGCCGCCAGCGCACCACGGGCGGGCTGCACCCCGTCTCCCTCACGTTAGAGCGCATTGAGGCCATTTTTGGTTCCATGGGTTTTGACGTGGCGCAAGGCCCTGAAATTGAAACCGACTGGTTCAACTTCACCGCCCTGAACACGCCTGAAGACCATCCGGCGCGCTCCATGCACGACACCTTTTATGTCGAAGGCGGCACCGAAGCGGCCCCCAACCTGCTGCGCACCCACACCAGCCCCATGCAAATCCGCTACGCGGTGCAGCATGTCAAAAAGCACCGCACCATGCTTGACCGTGGCGAGCTGATGCCAGAAATTCGTGTGATTGCCCCCGGCCGCACCTACCGTGTGGACAGCGATGCGACCCACTCGCCCATGTTCCACCAGTGCGAAGGCCTGTGGATAGGCGAGAACGTGAGCTTCAAAGACTTGAAGGTCGTGTTCACCGACTTTTGCCGCACCTTTTTTGAAACCAAAGATTTGGTGCTGCGCTTTAGACCCAGTTTTTTCCCCTTCACCGAGCCCAGTGCCGAGATCGACATCCAGTTCCAGCAAGGCCCTTTGGCGGGCCGTTGGCTGGAGGTGGCCGGCTCCGGCCAGGTGCACCCCAACGTGGTGCGCCACATGGGCCTGGACCCTGAAAAATACATTGGCTTTGCCTTTGGCATGGGGCCAGACCGCCTGACCATGCTGCGCTATGGCGTCAATGACCTGCGTTTGTTTTTTGACGGCGATCTGCGTTTTTTGTCGCAGTTCAAATAAGCCCCACGTCACCCGCCAAACACCATCTAGACGCCATGCAATTTCCAGAGTCCTGGTTGCGAGAATTTTGCAACCCTCCGCTTACCACCCAGCAACTGGCCGACACCCTCACCATGGGCGGCCTGGAGGTCGAAGAGCTCAAGCCCGTGGCCCCGCCTTTCACGCGCATCGTGGTCGGTGAAATCCGTGAGGCCGTGCAACACCCCAATGCCGACAAGCTGCGCGTGTGCCAGGTGGACGTGGGGCAGGGCGAACTGCTCAACATTGTGTGCGGCGCACCCAATGCCCGCGTGGGCATCAAAGTGCCTTGCGCGCTGGTGGGCGCAGAGCTGCCGCCCGGCGAAGACGACCAGCCTTTTCTCATCAAGGTGGGCAAGCTGCGCGGGGTAGAAAGCCACGGCATGCTGTGCTCGGCCCGCGAGTTAAAGCTGTCAGACGACCACGGCGGCCTGCTGGAACTCGCCAGCGACGCCCCCCTGGGCCAAGACATCCGCGCGCACCTGCAGCTCGACGACACCTTGTTCACGCTCAAGCTCACGCCCAACTTGGCGCACTGCCTGAGCGTGTACGGCGTGGCGCGCGAGCTCTCGGCGCTCACCGGCACCGCTTTGAACACCCCCGCCATCATCCCGGTCGCCGTGAATAGCGACAGCCGCCTGCCTGTGAAGATCAGCGCCCCCGACTTGTGCGGCCGCTTTTCAGGCCGCGTCATTCGCGGTGTCAACACGCGCGCGAAGACACCGGCCTGGATGCTGGACCGCCTGGCCCGCTGCGGCCAGCGCGGCGTCAGCCCCCTGGTGGACATCTCCAACTACGTGATGTTCGAGCTGGGTCGGCCCTCGCACATTTTTGACCTCGACAAAATCCACGGCGGTCTGGACGTGCGCTG
>CANHKH010000117.1 GCA_947460165.1 Comamonadaceae bacterium | reverse complement strand
GGTGCTGGACTGGATGGACCGCATGGCCGCCCTGGGCCACGGTCAGCCCGAACGCATGAGCGCCTCTGATGCCGTGGAGCTGGCGCTCCTCAGCACACCCTTGCCAGTGGAGGGTGAGTATTTCCAAGACGAGCATGGCATCCCCTTGGGCAGCCAGGTCAGCGTGGCGGCTGAAACTTTTGGCCCAGAGGCCACCGAAGGCGAGTTGCTGGTGGCCAGCCGCACGCACTATGTGCTCAGGCGTGAAGATCCGCGTGCCGGTGTGGTGCATGTGCATTTCCCGCGTGTGGGCTACGCTTTAAAAGCCTTGAAGCCTTGAACCTTTACTCTGAAGAAAGCCCCAGCCCCATGTTGGACCACTTGCAAGGCAAAACCGCCGTCATCACAGGTGCAGGCTCGGGCTTTGGCCTGGAATTCGCTCGCCTGGCGGCTCTTCGCGGCATGCGCCTGGTGCTGCTCGATGTGCAAGCCCAGCCGCTGGCCCAGGTGGTGGCCGAGCTCAGGCAAGGCGGCGCCCAGGTGCTGCCCTTTGAGCTCAGCGTGGCCGACGCCCCCGCCATGCAAGCCATGGCGCAGTCCGTTCAAGCGCAATGGGGCGCGCCGCACCTGGTGTTCAACAACGCCGGCGTGGGCACCAGCGGCTTGCTCTGGGAAGGCTCACTGGCCGACTGGAACTGGGTGCTGGGCGTCAACCTCATGGGCGTGGTGCACGGCGTGCATTGCTTTGTGCCCATGATGCTGGCCGCTGCCCGCTCCGACCCCAGCTGGCGCGGTCATGTGGTCAACACCGCCAGCATGGCAGGGCTCTTGAACCCGCCCAACATGGGCATTTACAACGTGAGCAAGCATGCGGTGGTCTCGCTCAGCGAGTCGCTGCACCACGACCTGAGCTTGGTCACCGAGCAAATTGGCGTGTCTGTGCTCTGCCCCTACTTTGTGCCCACGGGTATTTCAAGCAGCAGCCGGCTCAAGCCCCAGGCTGAGCAAGATGACCCGATGACGGCCAGCCAGCGCATTGGCCAGGCCATGATGGACAAGGCTGTGCAGTCTGGCCGCGTCACCGCCGCCCAGGTGGCCGCGCGCACTTTTGAGGCCGTGGCCCAAGGTGAGTTCTACATTTACAGCCACCCGCAGGCACTCGCTTCGGTGCGCACGCGCATGGAAGACATTTTGCAGCCACGCACACCCAGCGACCCGTTTGCCGACAAGCCGCAGGTGCGCCAGATGCTGCAAGAGCAGCTGCGCGGCAGCTCCCTCGGTGGTCCGCTGAACTGAGCCTAAATCCGCAGGTGCGCAGTCATCAGCGACGCTGATTCAGCGCCCACAGGTACAGCGCAGGATCCACTGTTTTGCCGTCTTTGAGCACTTCAAAGTGCAGGTGTGGGCCGGTTGAGCGTCCCGTGTTGCCGGACTTGGCAATCATCTGGCCTCGCTTGACCTCGTCCCCGTGCTTGACCAACAACTCGTCCGCATGGGCATAGCGCGAGCTGTGGCCGTCGTGGTGTTTGATGACCACCGTCTTGCCGTACTGGCTATCCCAGCCTGCTTCCATGACCTGTCCTGCGCCTGCGGCCAAGATGGGCGTGCCTATGGGCAATTCAAAGTCCAAACCCGTGTGCATGGCGCGGCGCTGCGTCAGCGGATCGGCACGCTCACCAAAGCCGCTGGACACCAAGACTTGCTGCGCAGAGACAGGTAAACCGATAGGCAAGCCCTCAAGCCAGCCCAGGGTCGTCGTCCAGCCCTGTATTTCCTGGCTCAACCAAGCCCGGTCGCTTCGGGTGGTGCGACTCATCTTGTCCAGGCGGCTCAAGACGCTGGTGGAGTTGGCGGGCTGATCGGGCAAGGCCTGTGGCCAATAACTTCCGCCTTGCGCTCTGGTCTGAGGCAGCTTTTTGGCCGCTGGCGCGGGAAGCAGTTCGACCAGTTTGGTTTGCACAGCGCGCAAGTCACCGACTTGATCTCTGAACTGCTTGTGCTCCTCTTCGAGCTCGCCGAGCCGGGCGTGGTAAACCGCATTGAGGTTTTCCAGCTCCACCGCAGTGTGCAAATTGCCCAGCCGCCTGGCAATTTGCGGGTCGTACTCCAGCGCGAGCCTAAAGCCAAAGAACTGCAAGGCACTGCCCAAAACCAACAGACTCACGCTGAGCACCAACACCGCCAGGACCACGGTGCGGAATGAAAGGTTGAAGCTGTTGATCTTGCCTACAGGGCCTGAGACCCAGAAGACTTGCATCAGTCTCTGTGGTTCACAAATTTAGCGGCTTTGCTGATGGCGTTTTGCGCTTCATTTTGGCTGAGCTCGTCAATTTGCTTGAGCTGGCCTGCAATGCGTGCACCGACGGCCACCCCGATGGAGCCGTAGGTCACATCGCCTTCCACCTTGGCGGTGTCTATGAGCTCCACCCGGCCCGGGCTGGTGATGTTGCCTTTGAGATGGCCCGAGACGATGACGTCATGCACGGCAATGTTGCCTGTGACGCTGGCGCCTGATGCGATGGCCACTGTGGCCGACGCCCCGTCGGCCTGCAAGATGTTGCCATGGACTGTGCCGTCAATCCTCAGGCTTTTGCTGATCACCAGGTCGCCCTCCACCTTCAAGGAGGTGCCTACGATGGATTCGAATTTTTCAACCGAACGGCCCAGATGGGTCTTGTCAAACTTGAACATGTCTCCCCCAAGGTCTTAAAAAAGCAAACTTGCTTTTTACCTTAGGCTCATCCATGTCACTATAAATTATTGTTTCTAAGCCGGGTTTTTCACATGCCATGAGGCCATCAAGTTCTCCGTCTTGCGGTCCCGCCCCTCACCGCAGGCCTGTGGGCAAACCGTCTACTTTCCGTATCAGCGGTGAAAGTGACCTTCAAAACAATGTCTCACTTCGTGACCGAGGGCCAGGTGCGTGGTGACTTTGGCAGTCACGATGGTGCATTCCTTGGATGACACGCTCCAAATCGCACAGGCCAGAGGCGGGGTCGTGTAGGCGCGCTCTTTTCCCATGCCAGTGGCGGCTGCGCAAAAAGCGGCCACATCCTCTCTGACTTCCCAGCGCAGTTTGACCGTGTTCATCGTGCGGTTTTGCACAGGGATGGGGGTGAATTCGCTCAACTCTTCTTTGTGAACAAAGTCACCGCTCATCGTTTGGCAGGCCACAAGAAAAACACTGAGCACTGGGAGGAGGCGTTTGATCCAGCAGTTCATTTGTTACATCCCGGTTAACTTTATGTCTAAACGTAAACATTTGTGATTCCAAGTCTACGAGGATTTGCATTTTTTGTTAATCTTTTTTTGCAATCAAGGACAAATAAAGACAATTTGCAATCATTGACACGGATGAGTCGAACTGATATGGAAAGGCTTCAACAGCCGGTCCTCGGGCATGGCTTGCGGAGTCTTTGATCTTTTTGACAGGCAAAAGAGGGCCACCTGCACAGCGCCCAGGGGCGCGAGTGCCACTGACTTGGAGCACCGGGTGTGTTCCGTTCACAGCTAGGCCGCTTGATGCCTTGAGCGGGCTCTCTGAGACAGCACAGGCCACCCAAGCTCGCCCCCGTAGGGGCCAGAGCAGACGTTTTTGGGTCGCTCGCTCAGCCCATGGAGGGCGAGGCGCCAAGGCTGAGGTGGTGGGCTAAGGAATTGTGAAATTCACAGTGACGCCCTGACTGACTGACTGACAGGCCTGGCGCAACACTTTGGCTGGATCGGTCCATGAACAAGAAGTGGCTTGTGACCGGTCACAACGGTTTCATATGTAAGCGTCATGATTGACAAAAGTCGGTTGAAATCTTCTTTCAGCCTCAATGACTGAATCCCGCTCTGCGCAGGTCCATGCGCTTGTGTCCTGCACTTCACCGTTGAAGAAGCTTTTTTCTAAAACAGTCTGATGAGTGTTCAAGCCACTGTTCATCAAGCAGTTCCAGCGAGCTTTTCGCGACCGTTGCCCACCCATGGGGTGGTGGCCGCCTTGCTGCTTGCAGGCTTGCTGGCCTGGGGGCTTTGGCTCAGGCTCAGCGGGCATGACCCGTTGTGGATGCAGTCCGTTCACGCCCTGCCACCTTCTGATGCGGGGGTCTGGGCTTGGTCATGTCTGACCATTTTGGGCTTGGGTTGGTCCTTGTTGATCTTGGCCATGGCCTGCGATCGCCGCGATGGTGCCTTGATTTCTGTGTTGCTGCCTGTTTTCGTCGTAGGCGCTGTGCTCACGCACGGTATGAAAGGCATGATTGAATCGGTGCGCCCCGCCGCCAGTGACTTGGCGGGACAGTTGTTTTTCATTGGCGATCCCATTTTTTCTGCGAACTCAACACCCTCAGGTCACGCCCTGACTGCGGCGGCCACGGCCACTCTTTTGGCCTGGTGGTCGCAAAAAGCTTTTGCCAGTGTGTTGTTGGCCGCCATGGCTTTGTTGGTGGCTTGGTCTCGGGTGGTGGTTGGAGCCCATTGGCCCGCCGATGTGTTCGTGGGCATGGCGCTGGGGGCAGGGGTGGTTTGGGCGGTGCTGGCCTTGGCTCAATGGTCAGTGGTGTCCAAACGCTTGCTTGCCCTTCGAACACACATCGCAAGCCCTGCAGGTCAGGCGGTGGTGGCTGGTTTAGAAATAGCTTCAGCCTTGGCTTTGGTTGTCACCAAAACCGGCTACACCCATGGCTGGCCCGCGGTGGCCATGCTGTCTGGCTTGGCAGCGCTCAGCGGCCTGTGCCGCTTGCGCAGAGTGATCAGTTTGGGCGGCCATTGACGCATACGCAGTCCGTTCACCGATGGCGTTTTTCTCTTTGACCTGGCCTCAATTGCATCAGCGAACAATGCGTGCAGGACCCTTCGCCTACGCCGTGCTCTTGCTCTTGCCCTTGCTTTTGGGTTTGGGCGCAGCGCCACTGTTTGATGTGGACGAAGGCGCATTCAGTCAGGCCACGCGAGAGCTCTTGAGCAGCGGTGACTGGTGGCACACCACGCTCAACGGCGAGGCGCGGTTTGACAAACCCATTGGCGTGTATTGGTTGCAGGCTTTGAGCGTGTGGATCTTCGGCCTGAATGAATTTGCACTTCGCCTGCCTTCTGCCTTGAGCGGATGGGTGTTGGCCTTGGCCTGCGCACAATTTGCCGCTGGGCGCATGGGCAACATGGCCGGTGCGGCCACGGGCGTCATTTTGGTGTCTGCCGCTGGCTTTCAGCTGATATTCAGGGCCGCCACGGCCGATGCATTGCTCAATGTGTTGATCGTGCTGACCGCGCTCGATATGTGGCGCTTTGTCGAGACAGGCCAGCATGCCCCTTTGCGACGCGCTTACCTGTGGGTGGGCTTGGGTTTGTTGGTCAAAGGCCCCGTGGCCGTCTTGGTGCCTGCGGCCACCTTTATTTTGTGGTCCATCAGCAGCAAGCGTTGGGACAGGCTGCGTGCGGCCGTCTCTGATGGGACCGCTTGGGCCCTGATGTTGGCGGTCGCGGCACCTTGGTACATCTATGCGCTCAACCGGCACGGCATGGCTTTTGTGGATGGATTTTTTCTACGCCACAACTTGCAACGCTTCTCAGGCGTGATGGAAGGGCACGGCGGCAGCTTGCTTTACTACGTTCTTGCTTTGCCCGTGTTGAGCATGCCCTGGACGCCTTTGGTGGTGGCAGCGCTCGCCAAAGGTTCTCAATGGTGGCGCGATGGTCTGGGGCGCTATCTCTTGGTGTGGGCCTTGTTTGTGTTGGTGTTTTTTTCACTGTCGGGCACCAAACTGCCTCATTACATGCTGTACGGCTTTGCGCCTTTGGCCTTGTTGGCCGGCCATGGCCTGTCAAATTCAGGTCCAAGCTTGAGGCGGTGGACCTGGGCGGCACTGTTGTTCTGGATTGCACTGATGGCGGTTTTGCCTGTGTGGGTGGTGCAACAGGCCGATCGCATTGCAGACCCACTTTACCGAAGCTTGCTGCTCAACGCTTGGCCCCCAGCTTGGGCCTGGGCCGTGGGCTTGACAGGCGTGCTGCTCTTGTCTGCGGCCGTGCCCTTGAAACCCAAGTTAGCGATCTGGCGGTTGTTGGCCGCTGGGGTGTGGGTATCGGCCTTCACCGCCTGCCAAGTGCTGCCTTGGTGGGCCCAAGCATTGCAGGGCCCTGTGCGCGAGGCCGCATGGGCACTTCGCCAGCATGCGCCTGATGCCAAAGTCGTGCAATGGCAGCTGAACTTGCCCAGTTTTGGGGTGTACTTTCAAGCCACGGTCGCGCGCCGCTTGCCCACCTCCGGAGAATGGACCTTGACGCGGCGCGACCGCCTGACCCAGGCCCAAGCCGCATTGATGGGGCCTGTATTTTTTGAAGAACGTGGCCTGGTCTTGCTGGGCCCCGCGCCTTGAGCAAAAAAGCAGTGCAGGGCCATGCCTTGGCCTGAAAGCCGCCACTGGCGATGCATCAAGGCAGCGCATGGGCGCTGTGAAACAATAAAAGCTTTTGAGCAGGTGGACTGAAGTTTTGCAGTCCCAGGCTTTGACTTTTATACATGCAAAAAATCATCCGGCAGATCGCGGCCGAAATCAAAGTTCAGGTGCATCAGGTTCAGGCGGCGGTCGACTTGATCGACGGTGGCGCCACCGTCCCCTTCATTGCCCGTTACCGCAAAGAGGCCACAGGTGGCCTGGACGACATTCAGTTGCGCGAGTTGGAGTTTCGCCTCGGCTACTTGCGTGAGCTTGAAGAGCGCCGCAGCACGGTGCTCAAAAGCATTGAAGAGCAAGGCAAGCTCAGCCCTGAATTGCGCCTGGCCATTGAAGCGGCCGCCACCAAGCAAGACCTGGAAGACCTGTACCTGCCTTACAAGCCCAAGCGCCGCACCAAAGGGCAAATAGCGCGTGAGGCGGGCATAGAGCCGCTGGCCAACCTGTTGTGGGAGCAGCCCCAGCGCGTGCCTGCCGACGAAGCCCTGGCCTATGTGCTCAAAGACAAAACCGAAGCAGGCGACGACTTCACCACCGTGCAAGCCGTGCTTGACGGGGTGCGCGACATCTTGTCTGAGCGCTGGGCCGAAGACGCCGCCTTGGTGCAGGGGCTGCGCCAGTGGCTGTGGAGCGAGGGCTTGTTTGTCTCCAAGCTGGTGGCCGGCAAAGACGAAAACCACCCCGACCACGCCAAGTTCAGGGACTACTTTGACTACGACGAGCCCATAGGCCGCGTGCCCTCGCACCGGGCGCTGGCTGTGTTCCGGGGCCGCAGCCTGGACATTTTGGACGCCAAGCTCTTGCTGCCCGAGGTGCTGGACGCCAACGGCAAACCGCCCGCCGTGTCCTTGGCCGAAGGCAAGATTGCCCTGCACCTGGGCTGGCGCCACCAAGCCCGGCCTGCTGACGACCTGCTGCGCAAAGCCGTGGCCTGGACCTGGCGCGTCAAGCTCAGCCTGTCTATAGAGCGCGACTTGTTTGCCCGCCTGCGTGAAGACGCAGAGAAAGTCGCCATCAAGGTCTTTGCCGACAACCTGCGCGACCTGCTGCTGGCCGCCCCGGCGGGCCCGCGCGTGGTCATGGGCCTGGACCCGGGCATACGCACAGGCGTCAAGGTGGCGGTGGTGGACGCCACCGGCAAGTTGGTGGACACGGCCACGGTGTTCCCGCACGAGCCCAGGCGCGACTGGGACGGCTCGCTTTTTGCCCTGGCCAAGCTGTGCGACAAGCACGGCGTCAACCTGATTGCCATTGGCAACGGCACGGCCAGCCGAGAAACCGACAAGCTCGCCGGCGAGCTCATCAAACAACTGGCCAAACACAAGCCCGACCAGGCCATGCAAAAAGTGGTGGTGAGCGAAGCCGGCGCCTCGGTGTATTCAGCCAGCGAATTCGCCAGCCAAGAAATGCCCGACGTGGACGTGAGCCTGCGCGGCGCCGCCAGCATTGCCCGCCGCCTGCAAGACCCGCTGGCCGAGCTGGTCAAGATAGACCCCAAGTCCATTGGCGTGGGCCAGTACCAGCACGATGTGAACCAAAGCGAGCTGGCCCGCAGCCTGGACACCGTGGTGGAAGACTGCGTCAACAGCGTGGGCGTGGACCTCAACACCGCCAGCGTGCCGCTGCTGGCCCGGGTCTCGGGCCTGAGCCAAACAGTGGCCAAGTCGGTGGTGCGCTGGCGCGACGCCAACGGTGCCTTTGCCAGCCGCACCGACCTGCTCAAGGTCACCGGCCTGGGGCCCAAAACCTTTGAGCAAAGCGCGGGCTTTTTGCGGCTGCGCGGCGGCAGCAACCCGCTGGACATGACGGGCGTGCACCCGGAAACCTACGCCGTGGTCGAGCAGATCATGGCCCACACCGGCAAGCCCGTGAGCGAGCTCATGGGCCGCGCCGACATGCTCAAAACCTTGCGCCCCGAGTTGTTTGCCAACGCACAGTTTGGCGTCATCACGGTCAAAGACATCTTGGCCGAGCTTGAAAAGCCAGGCCGCGACCCGCGCCCCGACTTTGCGGTGGCCCGCTTTAATGAGGGCGTGGAAGACATCAAAGACCTGCAAGAAGGCATGATTTTGGAAGGCACGGTCAGCAACGTGGCGGCCTTTGGCGCCTTCATTGACATTGGCGTGCACCAAGACGGCCTGGTGCACGTGAGCCAGCTGGCGCACAAATTTGTCAACGATGCCCGCGAGGTGGTCAAGACCGGCGACATTGTCAAAGTGCGAGTCACCGAGGTGGACCCCGCCCGCAAGCGCATAGGCCTGAGCATGAAGTTGGGCGAAGCGCCCGCCCGGAAAGACGGCCCCCGCGACAACCGCTTTGAGCACGCCGCCCGAGACCAGCGCAGCCGGGGTGGGGCAGGGGGCTACAGC
>CANHKH010000116.1 GCA_947460165.1 Comamonadaceae bacterium | reverse complement strand
TGAAGGTAGACCTGGACGGCGACAACAAGAACGACTACTTCCGCTTCGAGTTCAGACAGGTGTTCAAGGGCTTCGAATCGCTCAGCGTGCTGGGTCGACTCACCCAGGTCGCGCACTTTACCAACTCCTTGGTCTTGACGGTGCGTCTGACTGGCGCGCCCGACGAGTCTAGGACTGTGACAAGCACCGAGGAGGCCTACTTTGCACCGGGCATCGGCCTGGTGAAAGCCGATAGAAGTCAAAATGGAAGCGGTGGGGCGCCCTCGGAGGCGCCCTACAGCATTGAGCTCACCAGTGCCCAGGTGGGCGGCGTGTCATTCACCGCGAGCAGCGGCGGGCCGCCTTCGGCCCCACCTGAATCAGACGGCAGCACGGTCTCGCTGACTCACAACGACCTCGTCTACGACGCGCTGCGCGAGCGCTACTATGCATCGATCCCATCCAGCGTGGTGGGCAAGTCCAACCGCATCGCCACCCTAGACGCCAACACGGGAGCGCTCTCGCTGTCGGCCATGGCAGTGGGCTCCAACCCCGGCCCCATGGCGGTTTCGGCCGATGGCAGCACCCTGTACGTGGGGCTCAGCGGTTCGGGTGAACTGCTGCGCCTGTCCTTGCCCGACCTGACCGAAACCGGTCGCGTTGCTTTGCCACAAGATTCGTTTTTTGGACAGATGAGAGCCGCAAAAATCACCGTCTCGCCTGTCAACGCCAACGTCGTGGCCGTGTCACTCAGCTACTCCACGCCAAGCCATGCAGGCGTGACCCTTGTACGCAACATGGTAGTGCAGCCCACGCGCCCCCCGAGCTACAGCGTCATTAACGGCATTGCGTTTGACACAACCGGTGCTTGGGTGCTCGGCTACAACAATCAGACCACCGAGTTTGGCCTGCGGCGGCTGGAGGTGCTGAGCAACGGATTGATCGAACGGGAAGTGGTGGCCACCAATGGCAATTTCTCGGCGGACATCAACCTGTCGGGCAACCTGGTCATGGTGGGCGGACTCGCCTATGCAGCTGACACGCTTGCGCTGCGCGGCTCGGTGATCAACCAAACAAGCTGCGTGCGCCTGCGTGGGGCGGACAAGGTGGCTTGCGTGGGCTGGATTGACAAGCTTTTGCGCGTGGCCGACACGGCCACCTTCGGGCTGCAAGCTGAGCTCAGTTATGCCGGCTTCACAAGCTACGCGCCACCGCGCATCGTGGCTGGCCCCAGCGGTCAGGTGGCACTGTTTGACGGCAGCGAGATACGCCGCTTGACTGCTGCAGCACTCCGGTAACCTTGCGCAGTGCCAGTTCGGGCGTGCTGTTATCGACCTGCTTGGGCTGCGGCCAATCCAGCGTTCCTCAGCGCTGCTGTCGCAGGGGGCCCTGCACACCCTGAACAAGATCCGCCAGATGACTTGGGCGCAGTTCTACCGGGACAACGGGCTTAAGTGGGAAAAAATCATCGGTGTGCGAGCCACGCAAAATTGACAACATCTATTCGCTGCGCATCACACAGTCGCGCAGAGCAACGGCATTCCAAGATGGCCAGTACATGCGACTGCTCTCAGTGGCTGGTGACCATGACAGTACCTACGGAAAAAAATAGACAGCGCTTGACCAAGCCTGGCACTGAGCCAGTTGTTGAGGTCCCCCAAACAGAGTGAGTGCAGGTCTGCGACCGTTCCATGAGGCTCAACACTTGCTGGGGCAGGCACAAACGTTCTCTGTGAGAGACAGGGACATCGGGGTTTGACCCCAATTTTCTGACCCGAATTTTTCAAGGGTTGGGTCTATGTCCAAGGATCTTTGGGCGCTGATGCCCCTGCCTCAGCGCTTGTTGGAGGCTTTAGGCTCGGGCGGCGACGGCGTTCCAGCAGGCACTTTGCCCACGCCGGCCAGGGCCATGTAATCCGGCAAAGGACTGACGCCATTGAGGGGCTTGAACACGCCCTTGTGGCAGGTGGCACACCCCACTTTGGGTGCGTCGCCATGGGGCCCCAGCCGGAAGTCTGGGAACAAAGGTGTCAGGGGAATCAAATACTGGGTGTTGAGCTCTCGCACCATCTGAAGGCCGTGCCATGCGGTCACGCGCTGGGGTGAGCTTTCTTGCCAACTGGCAAACGACCGCGAGTTGTGGCAGTAGGTGCAGTTCACACCCAATGACCCCGACATGTAGAGCATCATGGAGTAGGTCCATTCGGCCGACTTGACCGATGGCGGATGTTCCCGGGAGGCCAGCGCAGTCGAGCTTTGAATCCGCACGGCGGAGTCGCCCTGGGTGGTGGCCGTCTTTTCGCCAGTGACCAAAAAGCGAGTCAGCGAATCGTCAGGCAGCGACGATCCTGCAGCATTGAGTGAGGGCCTGTTCTGCCCGTCACGCTGGCCCAACGCAGACATCCAGGCCGCAGGATCTTCGCCTTTGAACCAGTCGCCTGAGGGCACCGCCTGACCTCGGTGGCAGGTCCAGCAGGTCACGCCCGTGGTGCCGACGTGGGCGCCCCAGTCGGTGTTGATGCGTCGGGTCATCTCCAGCATGCGGCGAGCCACCACCTTGGTGTACTTTTCGTCAGACTCCAGCTTGTCTGGGTTGTGGCAAAAATTGCAACCTTCTTCGGGTGCAATCCAGGTCGACAAGGCTTGCATCAGCCTGGAAAACTCGGTGGCACTCAGGTCATTGAGCACCTTGACATTGACGAAGACTTCGTTGGTTGGCGGTGACTCGATGTCGGCAGGGTCTTCTGGCGGTGGAATGCCGTTGAGGTCTTGCACAGCTTGCACATTGCTTTGCTTGGCCAGCTGAATCTGTGCGCTGCCGCGCGGGCCGCGTTGTTCTGAGGTGCTGAGTTCACACGCGGACAAGAACAAGCTCACAAACGCGGGCACCACCCAGGCGAGCCAGCGTTTGTTCAGGCTCGACATGCACCGGCCACGCATGTCAAGCCTTCCTGGGCTTGTAATTCCTGCACCAGCCATTGGGCACCACGGTGCGCTTGAAGAATGAGCATTGACCCGTCGAGTCCCCAGGATCGGCGGTGTACAGCTGACATCCGCTGCACTTTTGACTGACATCGTGGCGGGGGAACTTGCTTTTATCGACATCTGCCGTGTTCAAGCGATAGCCCATGGACTTGGGGTAAGGATCGGTTTCCTTCACGGCGTTGGCAGGCGATGCCGTCGCCTCACTGCTTACACCTTGCAAGGCCAGCACAGCGCCAACGGGGAGGATTCGAAGCATGAAAATTCGGCGGGTTTTCTGGGTTTTCTCGGTCATGGGTTGACTCCTTGGTCAAAGTGGGTTGCAAAAAAATCATCCGATGGCGGCTTCGCCGCTGCGCACTTCGCCCTGGGTGTCTGTCCAGGTCGCTCTCAGTCGCTGACCGGTGCGGGCACCGGCCACGCGAAAAGCCAGCACCGGATCGCTTGCCACGGCAATGCTCAAGTGGGCTTTGAACACGGTGCGTCCGTCCAGCGACACCGCCACATCGCGGATGTGGTGAGCGGGCACCACATGCCCAGCTTCATCTCGGCGAAAGCCGGTCTCCATGGGGTGCGGCATCAGAATATGAACCTCTGTGAAGGGGCCGCGCTGGCGCGCTCGAATGCGGATAGGCATGGCCATCAGCGGCACCCCCCTGTGCTCACCTGGGCATGCTGGGCATTGAAATACCAACCAGAGTCGGTGCGCACGGCGGCATACACCGTGCCACTGGCAGACATTCGAATGCGGGTGCTCAAGAAGGCATCCGTGCCCTGCGGAATCGACACGCCAAGGGCAAGGGGCTCGGGATTGACATCGACCAAGACCCGAATTTCGTGTGCGTCATTGAATGGGGCCAAGACCGTGATCGGCACGACCGCGCCGTCATCCACCACTGCAGGCATGTCAAGCGAGATGCTATGGCTCCATTGCAGCGATGGACCGAAATCATGCAAGGCTTGAAGGGCTTGCGCCTTTTGAGAAAAACCTGCGACCGCAGACTCCGTCGCGGCCCTGGCAAGGCCTGCCATCGTGCCCCCGCTGGCAACGGCCGCCATGGAAGCCAGCCGCCAAAGCCAGCGCCTTCGTCCAGAGGTGTGAGCTGTGCTTGCCATGGGCGATCAAGGGCCGGTGCGCACCAGGCGCAAATGATGTTGATCGTCTTTGAGCGCAGGCGCAGCGCCCGCCCAGCCAAAGCTCAGCACGAAGACGCGCTGGCCTGCCGGCTCGCCGGGCCTGGCCGTGGCCGTCCAGAAACCGGCCGCCGGCGTGTGCGGAAAGACAGACGCATTGGTGCGCGGTGTGGCGCAACTGCGGTCGGTGATGGAGGCAAGCTCGCGCAAGGTGGGCACGCGCCAATCGTTGTAGAAGGCCTGAGCTTGAAGGTTCAGTCGCTGCGCTTGGCGCTGCGCCTGAGGCCAGTTCACCACGCCTGCAGCGCCCGTGCAGGTGTCAGCCTGCCAGTTCTGTCCCAAGGCGCAACGCATCCACATGAGCTTGGAGACGCTATCGGTGACCGTGCCGTCGCCGTTGTCCACAAAGCGCTGAGCCGGCATGGATGGCCCCGGGCATGCCAACTGCAAGCTCGCTTCGCTGGTGCTGACCGAGCCCGCCGCAGCCGCGGGCAGGATCACCAACAGGAGCACACGCAGGGCTGCGGCGCGGCCTTTCATTTCTTGTCGAAACCGATTCCCGTTCCGGGAACGTTGATGCCGCGTGCGTTCTTGGGCGTGGGCCCCGCGGTCTGCCGCGTTTGCAGACCAGTCTCTATGGGCACGCCCTTGTGCAAATAGAAGGAATAGGCTTCCAGGGCGATCATGTCTTCGCCATTGACGTCCAGCGCCTTGCCGCCCTGGGGGTTTTCAATGCACCAGTTGACCATGTCGCGGTAGGCCACCACGCGGTCGAACTGTGGCATGAACTTGGGAAAAGTTTGCGGATTGGTCGCCGATGCGTCGGGATGGCAGTTGGCGCAGCTCAAGCCATTGTTGGCCATGTCTGCACGGGCCCCGTACCACAGGTCGTAACCACGTTTGGACGATTGAGTGAGCTTGGCTTCCATGGCCCTGAGTTCCTCGGCCGTGAACGGGTTGCGCGCCAAGGCGGCGCTGACCACCAGCAATGCGGCCGAGCCGCCGAAGATGACCATGGCCGTCACGCGGCGGCCCGAGGTGTCGCTAATTTTTTTCATGGGATGACTCCTGTCAAATTTTGAAACCGTCGATCAGGCGCTGAGGAACCGAATCGGCAAAGGGCGCGTATTGCATGCGTGCAGCACCTGGCCCCGTGACAGAGACAGCGGAGGTGCCCATGCCGTCAGAGGTGTTGGAGGGGTCCGCGCGGTACTGCTGAAACTGCGGGTATGGCAGCTTGACGGGTGGATAAGGCCAAGGCCATGAGGTGCTCATGGTGCCTATGGAGGTCATGTTGCCGATCTTGTTGTAAAGGGTGTGGTGAACATGGCCGTGGAATGCCATCACGCTGGTGAACTTGGACAAGATGCCGCGGATCTGCACCGCATCACTGACCTGAAAATTCCACCTCGGGTAGTAGTCCCACAGGGGTGAGTGGGTGAAGATGACGATGGGCGTGGAAGGCGGCAATTTGGCCACGTCTTTTTTCAACCATTCGCGCTGGCGTGCATCCGTGCCCCACACGCCTGGCACCGGGCTGTTGAGGGGCATGAACCAATCGCGCCGCTGCTCTGCAGTCAAACCGGCCTTGGTCCAGAAGTCGGGCACAAGAATGGAATTCAAGCCGATGAAGTGCACGCCCTTGTGGTCGAAAGACCAGAACTCATCGCCGAAATTGGCCTTCCATCCTGCGCCCATGTCCAAGTACCAGTCGTGCTCGCCGGGGATGGAGCGGATAGGCGCCCTGAGATTGCCAAGAATGCGCTTGCCTTTTTCCAGTTCTGTGAGCACCCCGTTGTGTGACACATCACCGAGGACCACGACGAAGTCAGGCTGCTCCTTCATCTCGTTGACCTGCAGCACCGCATCTTCAAGTTGCTTGTCGAACACATGGTCCTTGGCGCTGTAGAGGTGCGGGTCGGCAATCATGGCGAAGCTAAAGGGCTTGACCGATGTCGCCTGCGCAACATTGACCAAACCCAAATTCACGCCAACAGCTTGCGCAAACACTGTGCTCAGTCCGGCTTTGCCGGCAAGACCGAGAAACTCACGTCTAGGGGTATGGGGCGAATCTGTCATGGCTCTTTCTCCTTTGGTCATCGTGGTGGGTGATGTTGAAAACCGCCTCAGGGGTTGGCCGGCATGCCCTTGAACAGACTGAAAAATCGCTTTGATTTTTCTCTCGCCTGGGTGCCTGCTTGCCTGCGAGTCACTTTTCAAATTTGTTGTGGAAGAAGTCTAGGCACAAGCCTTTCAATCACGAAGTTGTATTTATTGACGCATCCATTTGCCTGAACTAATATCAAATCATGCGTAGCTCAAGACTGTCCACGCTCAAGCAACTGCTTGCCTTTCAGGCGGTGGCCAGGCTGGGAAGCGTCTCAAGGGCGGCGGAAGAACTGCACATCACGCAGTCGGCGGTATCCCTACAAATCAGCGCGATGGAGTCGGCTTTTGGCACACCCTTGCTGGTGCGAACCGGCCATGGGGTGCGCCTGACGGAAGCAGGTGAGGCTTTGTGCAGCTACGTCGAGCGGGTGCTGGCGGCTTGGACCGACATGAGCGAGGGCATGGCCGCCTCCGTGGGTGCTTACTCAGGAAACTTGCGCGTGGGTGCAGTGCTCACTTCGGAGTACTGGCTGCCAAGCCTTTTGGTGGCTTTTCTCAAGGACAACGCCAAGGTCAAGCTCAAGCTGCATGTGGCCAACCGAGACGAAATTCTGCGCAGCCTGAACGCGCAAGAAATTGAGATCGCCGTGATGGGCAACCCGCCTGAAGAGTTACAGCCCAGCGCCACTGCATTCGCGAAAAATCCCATGGGCTTTGTGGTGGCGCCTCACCACCCGCTGGCGAGCTTGGCCCCTCTGAGCTTGGCGGATTTGGCCTCGTCGAATTTGTTGGTGCGTGAGCAGGGCTCTGGCTCGCGCAATACGCTGTCACGGCTGTTCAAAGAAGCCGGTTTGAACCTGCGCATAGGCTGGGAGCTGTCCAGCAATGAAGTCATCAAGCAAATGTGCATGGCCGGATTTGGCCCGGCCTATCTGTCCATGCACACCTGCGGCGCAGAGCTCAAGGCGGGGTTGCTGCAACTGCTTCCCTTGAAGCCCAACCCCATTGATAGAGCCTGGTATGTGGTGCAACTGCCGTCCAAGTCATCGACGAATGTCGCTGCCGCCTTTCAACGGTTTTTGCTGTTGCACGGTCAGGAAAAAATTGAGCACTTGACCCATCAAAGCGAAATCAAGTTGACCACCAGCGCTCAAGGCCAGCCGAGCTGAGCGAGCCGTCTCAGCAGATGGCATGCCGCCTGGCACGCCTGCGACTGCAGGCTGAGCCTGACACCATTTCCCACAGACCCACCGCCGCAGCCGGCTCGATCATGAGGTGCGAGCTGAAGATTCGCAGGCCACTTCACTTGATAAATTTGGTAAACAAAAGCAGGCCCAGACTGTTTGTCACGCGCTTTTCAACGTGGACGCGAATGATGTCTTTTGGAAGGACTCAGCACCAACAATCACGCCAGCTTGATGCCGCAATGCATGACACATGCTAGGCACAAGTTGCTCATGAAAAGGACCACTCATGAACGCCAGACACTTATGGGCCGCCTGGGCCTTGGCTGCACTTCAGGCCTGCGGCAGCGGCAGCAGCAGCGGCAACGACTTGCGCTACAACACACTCAGTGGCGAGGCGCCGCTGGTCATTGGCCACCGCGGCGCTTCAGGCGAACGGCCTGAGCACACCTTGGAGAGTTACCAGTTGGCCATTGAACAAGGCGCCGACTTCATTGAGCCCGACCTGGTGCTCACCGCCGATGGCGAGATGATCGCGCGCCATGAGCCCATGCTCGATAGCACCACCGATGTCGCCGCCAAGTTCCCGGCCAGCCGCATGAGCACCAAGATGGTGGACGGTGTCTCCACGACCGCTTACTTTGCCGGGGACTTCACGCTGGCCGAAATCAAAACACTCAGAGCCGTGCAATCTCGGGCCAACCGCCCACAAGAATTCAACGGGCAATTGAGCATCCCGACCTTGGCTGAAGTCATTGCCTTGGCCAAGAACGCCAGCGCCAAGACCGGGCGCACGATTGGGATCTACCCGGAGGTCAAGCACTCCACCTTCCATGACGGCCTCTTTGGCAGCCATGTGTTCGAGGACAAGCTGGTCAGCATGCTCCACCAGGCCTACGGCAACAGCCACACTGCCCCGGTGTTTATCCAGTCTTTTGAGGTCAGCAACTTGCAATACCTCAACACCAAGACAGACATCCGTTTGGTGCAACTGATTGATGCGGATGACGTGAACAAGGACGGAAGCATGTCCTTGGTGGTCCCCTACCGCCAGCCTTATGACTTTGTGGTGAAGGGTGATGCGCGTCTGTTCTCAGACTTGTTGACCCGCAGTGGCCTGGATTTTGTAAAGACCTACGCCGACGCAATAGGCCCCTGGAAGCCCTATTTGGTCAAGACGGTGGACGACGGGGTGGAGCGCACGGGTGACACCACGCTGAGCATCAGCGACCGCCGCATAGAGGGCAGCACCGGCGTGGTCGAAATGGCTCACAGCAAGGGCTTGTTGGTCCACACCTGGACATTCCGCAATGACGCGTCCGGCTACGGCTTCAAAGACCCACAGGCCGAGATGCGCTACTACATGAAATTGGGCCTGGACGGGGTGTTCACCGACTTCCCTGCCACTGGCATTGCCGCGCG
>CANHKH010000115.1 GCA_947460165.1 Comamonadaceae bacterium | reverse complement strand
GCTGCTATACTTTCAGGCTTTGCTAGCAAACCCGTGCCTACAAGGAGCCTGATCAGCTCCCCCGCGGCGCCACAACTGGAACTTCAATGACCACCATCCGTGTTAAAGACAACGAACCCTTCGACGTGGCGCTGCGCCGCTTCAAGCGCACCATCGAAAAATTGGGCCTGCTGACCGACTTGCGCGCCCGCGAGTTCTATGAAAAGCCCACCTCTGAGCGCAAGCGCAAGAAGGCGGCCGCCGTCAAGCGCAATTACAAGCGCATCCGCAGCATGCAGCTGCCCAAAAAGATGTACTGATGGCTGGCGGCTTGGGTTGACCCGAGCCTGCCGCTTCAGACCAGCCCGCTCGAGGACGCTCCAGCGGGTTTTTTCATTTGTGCCCTCCCCTTTAGAAGAGAACACCATGGCCCTCAAAGACCAAATCACCGACGACATGAAAACCGCCATGCGCGCCAAGGACAGCGAGCGCCTGGGCACCATCCGCTTGCTGCTGGCCGCGCTCAAGCAAAAAGAGGTGGACGAGCGCATTGAACTGGACGACGCGGCTGTGGTGGCCGTGGTCGACAAATTGATCAAGCAGCGCAAGGACTCGGTAGAGGCCTTCACCAAAGCGGCAAGGCCTGACCTGGCCGACAAAGAGTCGGCAGAAATCACCGTGCTGCAAGCCTATTTGCCGGCCCGCATGAGCGCTGACGAGGTGCTCGCTGCGGTCAAAGCCATTGTGGCCAGCCTGGGGGCCAGCGGCCCGGGCGACATGGGCCGGGTGATGGGTGCGGTCAAGGCGCAATTGGCGGGCAAAGCAGACATGGGCCAGGTGTCGGCGGCCGTGAAAGCTGCGCTGGCCGGCGGCTGAGACAGCCCACACACCGCCAGCAGGCCGGCGCCCACAAGGGAAGCCTCATTTTGTGTTTGTAGGAGCCAAGCCTGCCAGCGAATCGCGCCTGTCAACGGGTATGGCCTCCCACGAAAATTCTCCGGCAGGCCGGCTCGTACACCTTCAAACGGCCCCACCAGCCCTTCAATGCCCCAGAATCAGCGCCGTGCCCAGCACGGCCATGGCCGCACCCAGCCAAGCACCCAGGGCGGGGCGGCGCTGGTAGATCAGCCACAACAGCGGCAACAACAGCACCGGCGAGAGCGATGAAAAAATGGCCACCAGGTTGGCCTGGCCCTCGTGCAGGGCCGCCAAAATGAGCGTCATGCCCAGGGCCATGGCCACGGCGGCGCTGACGGCGGTGTGGCCCAGGATGCGGCGCGTCAGCGGCTGCTGCACCCGAGACAGTTTGAAACCTCCCCACAGCAGCAGCAGGTGGGCGGCAAAGCTGGCGCTGGTGCGCACGGCAGAGGCGGCCACGGCGTCCACCCCGGCGGCCATGAGCGGCTTGATCATGAGCGTGGCCAGGGCCTGGCACAGCGCGGCCAGCAGACCCAGGGCGACGCCCGAGCGCAACGAGCCACGGGTGAGCTCCCAGGCGTGGGCTTCGTCAGTGCGGCGGCCCCATGCAATGGCCACCATCACGCCGCCGACCAAGAGCGCGCTGCCCAGCAAGGTCCAGCCCCACAAGGTTTCGCCCAGAATCACCCAGGCCAAGAGGGCAGAGAACAAGGCATGGCTGGCAAACAGCACGCCCGAGCGCCTGGGTCCCAAGCGGTTCATGCAGGCAAAGAGCGCCGTATCGCCAATGAAGATGCCGACCAGACCCGAGAGCACCAGCAGGCCCACGGCGTGGCTGCCCAGGCTGCGCCATTGGCCGGTGTAAAGCGCCAGCGCCCACAGCAAGGCAAGGGCAAAAAACAGGCGCCAACGCGTGAACGCGAAAGCGCCCATGCGGCTGGCCGCCGTGGCCGAAAAAATGCTGCCCACGGCCCAACACAGGGCGGCCAGGGCGGCCAAGAACTCGGGGCGCAAGGCTTGGCTCAGCTGCCTGCGATTTTCATGCGCTTGATGAGGATGGAGCCCACGGTTTTGGCGCCGTAGTTGTAGCTGTCAGCGCCCACGGCGGCAATGCCCTGGAACATGCTTTTGAGGTTGCCCGCAATGGTGATTTCTTCCACCGGGTAGGCAATGCGGCCGTTTTCCACCCAAAAGCCCGAGGCCCCGCGCGAGTAGTCGCCGGTGACGTAGTTGACGCCTTGGCCCATCAGCTCGGTGACAAACAGGCCTGTGCCCAATTTTTGCAACATGGCGTCGAGGTTGTCACCAGGCCGGGTTTGGCGGCTGCTCATCACCAAGTTGTGCGAGCCGCCGGCGTTGCCGGTGGTGCGCATGCCCAGCTTGCGGGCCGAGTACGTGCCCAAAAAGTAGCCACCCACCACACCGGCCTCGACGACCTGGCGCGACTGGGTGCGCACGCCCTCGTCGTCAAAGGGCGAGCTGCCCTTGCCTTTGGTGACGTGCGGGTCTTCGCTGATGTGGATGTGCTTGGGGAACACGCGCTGGCCCAAAGAGTCCAGCAAAAAGCTGCTTTTGCGGTAGAGCGCACCGCCGCTGGTGGCGTGCACATAGGCGCCCAACAGGCCTGCGGCCAAGGGCGATTCAAAGAGCACCGGGCACTGGGTGGTGGCGATTTTGCGGCTGTTCAGGCGTGACAGCGCCCGCTCGGCGGCGTAGCGGCCCACCGCCTGGGCGCTGGCCAGCTCGCGGGCGTCGCGCATGGAGCTGTACCAGGCGTCGCGCTGCATGTTGGCACCTTTGCCGGCAATGGGCGCCACCGACAGGCTGTGCCGCGAAGACGCGTAGCCGCCGCGAAAACCGCGCGTGTGGGCGCTGAAAAAGTGGCTTTGCTGGGCCGACACACCCGCGCCCTCGCTGTTGGTGATGCGCCGGCTGGTGGCCAAGGCGGCGGCCTCGCATTCCAGGGCCAAGGTGGCCGCTTGCTCGGCCGTCACCGCCCAGGGGTGGAAAAGGTCCAACTCAGGGTGGTGTTGGGCGATGTCGGCCTCGTCGGGCAGGCCTGCCACGGGGTCGCTGGCGGTGAAGCGGGCAATGTCAAAAGCCGCTTGCACGGTTTGCTCGATGGCGGCGCGGGAAAAGTCGCTGGTCGAGGCATTGCCCCGCTGGTGGCCCAGGTAGACCGTCACGCCCAAGGACTTGTCGCGGTTGCGCTCGACGTTTTCAAGCTCGCCCTTGCGCACGCTCACTGACAGGCCGCAGCCCTCAGAGGCCTCGGCACCCGCATCGGTGGCGCCGATTTTCTTGGCGTGGGCCAAAGCGGTGTCGACCAGGTCTTCAAAAAAAGCGCGGCTAAAACTAAAGCCGCTGTCGGCGGGGTGGGAAGTAGGGTTCACAAAAAAGGCTCTTGAGGATGGACAACTATGATACCGACCCCGATAGCCACACGCCCCGCGCACCCCACATGTCACGCAAACCCAAAAAGGGGTATTTCGTCAAAGGCCAATTTGTGGCCGAAGGCAGCGAGCTCGACCTGGAGCTCAAACGCGAGCTCAAAGGCGGACAGGAGATCAGCAGAACCGACCTCAAGCGCGAAAGCACCGAGCTCCAAGCCCTGGGTGAACAACTCATGGACCTGCGGGCCGGCTTGTTTGCCGCCCTGCCCTTGTCAGACAAGCTGGTCGACGCCCTCAAAGACGCCAAACGCATCACCAACTTTGAGGGCAAGCGCCGCCAAATGCAGTTTGTGGGCAAACTCATGCGCCAGCTGGACGAGGCCACCCTCCAAGCCGTGCGCGAGGCGCTGGAGGTGCAGCGCCATGGCAGCGCCCAAGAGGCCGGCGCCCTGCACGAGGCCGAGCTCTGGCGCGACCGCCTGGTGGCCCAGGACGAGGCCATGGGCGACTGGCTTGAGCGCTACCCCAGCACCGACGCCCAACAGCTGCGCGCCCTGGTGCGCCAGGCCCGCAAAGACGCCAAGCCCGAACTGGCAGGCCAAGCCCTGCGCCACGGCCGCGCCTACCGCGACATTTTTCAACTGGTCAAGGAGCACATGAGCCATGGCTGAACACGACAAGGTGCGAATCGGCATCGTTTCGGTGAGCGACCGCGCCTCCAGCGGGGTCTATGAAGACAAAGGCTTGCCCGCGCTCAAAGCCTGGCTGGGCGCGGCCCTGCTCAACCCACTTGAATTTGTGGAGCGGCTGATTCCAGACGAGCAAGCGCGCATCAGCCAGACCCTCATTGAGCTGGTGGACGCCGGCTGCGCCTTGGTGCTGACCACGGGCGGCACGGGCCCTGCCCTGCGCGACGTGACCCCGGAGGCCACGCTGGCCGTGGCGCACAAGCCAATGCCAGGATTTGGCGAGCAGATGCGCCAAATCAGCCTGAAGTTCGTGCCCACGGCCATTTTGTCGCGCCAGGTGGCGGTGGTGCGGGCGTCCAGCCTCATCATCAACCTGCCAGGGCAGCCCAAGTCCATCCAAGAAACGCTGGAAGGCTTGAAAGACGCGCAAGGCCACAGCCTGGTGCCCGGCATTTTTGCCGCCGTGCCCTATTGCGTGGACCTGATTGGCGGGCCCTACCTGGAAACGCGCGACGAGGTGTGCAAAGCCTTCCGGCCCAAAACCGCGGTGCGCCCGCCCCGCTGAGTCTGGCGCGCACGGGCCACGGCCATCAGCCCACGGGGCTGGTGGCCCAAGCCGCCAGGTACTCCTGCCAATGGGGCTCAGCCTCAGCGAGCGCACCCAGCGCGGTTTTCACACCCTGGATTTCTTGCTCGTACTCGCCCTCCAGCAAGCCGCCGCGCATTTTTTGAAAACGGCAGTACATCAGGTAGGTGTTCATCACGTCGGTTTCGCAGTAGCGGCGTATGTCTTCGAGCCGACCGTCGAGGTAGGCGCCGTGAACGGCTGAGCCGTCCATGCCCAACTTGCCCGGAAAGCCGCACAGCTTGGCCATGGCGTCCAGCGGGGCGTTGTTTTTGGGCTGGTACATGGCCAGCAGGTCCATCAGGTCCAGGTGGCGCATGTGGTAGCGGCTGATGTAGTTGTTCCACTTGAACTCGCGGCTGTCGTGGTCGCCGCCCTCGCCCAAGTCCCAGTACTTGCTGGCCACCACGCCGTGCTTGAGGCCACGGTAATGCAGCACAGGCAGGTCAAAGCCGCCGCCATTCCAGCTGACCAACTGGGGCAGGTGCTTTTCAACGGTGTTGAAAAAGGTCTGGATGATGCGGCCTTCTTGGCTTTGGCCCTCGGTTTCGCGGTCCACAAACGAGTGGATGCGCAGGCCCTCGGCATTGCGGTACACGCAGCTGATGACCAGCACGCGCTGCAGGTGCAGCGGCGCAAAGTCGCTCTTGCCCTGCTCGGCGCGCTGGGCTTGCCAGGCGGCAAAAGCGTGGGCGTCGGTGTCGCCCTGGGCCAGGCCCGTGGCGCGCAAGCCCGCCAGGTCAGGAATGGTTTCGATGTCAAACACCAGCACGGGCCAAGCCATGGCGGTCCTCCTTAAGAGGTGTCAAGGATAGCTGGGCTTGAAGTGGCTTGCTTTGCCTGGCCGTGGCTTGGACCCCGGTGGCCATCGCCGGCAGACCGGCTCCTGCAAACCCAAGAAAAAAGGGGTTCAACTGGCGGAAATTTGGCGGTTGTTGAGGGGCTGCACCGGGCGGGCATTTTTCTTGAAGGGGAACTGCTCGACCTGCTCGCGGCTGATGTTGACCGGGGTTTTGAGGATGAAAAACTTCACCCCCTCGGTGCACGGTGGGGTGGTCAATGAGCCGTCGTAGCTCCAAAACTCCATCTCGCGCGGCAACAAGTTGGCGGGGTTGAATTTCACACCGTCCACCGCCACTTCGGGGCCTTTCTTTTTGGGCGCGTGCTCCCACAGTTGCTTGATGCCTGGGTTTTCATTGCCCTCTTTGAGCAGCACACCCAAGACGGCGAGCTTGCCCTCTTTGTTTTTATGGACAAAGTGCACCACCATGGCCTGGGGTTTTCCGTCCACCAGCTCCTCACTGGGCCGGTGAAAGTGGAACTGCACCAGGTCGTAGGGCAGGCTGTCGACGCGCAGCTTGCTGCCCTCGGCCACATTCACTTGAATGGTGTGGCCGTTGTTGATGATGCGCAGCGGCCCGTTTTGGTAGGCGGCCACCACCGAGGCCTTGGTTTTCTCGAAGGGGGTGCGTATATCGACGGGTGACTGCGAGCGTCCGCGCCCGCACATGGCGAATTCTTTGCCCCAGTTCTCGGGACCCATCTCGCCCTCGTAGTCCCAGTGCGGCGCTTTTTTGGCGTCCTTTTCTCCAGGCTTGCTGTCCTCGCCATCCTTGGCTTGGTCGCCATGGGCGTCTTTGTCGGCGTGGCTGTCTTTGTCGCTTTTTTCAACTTTGACTGGTTTTTCGGACTTGACCGCCTTGCCTTCATCAGCCAGCGGCATTTTGCTCACGCCTGTGGGCAGGCACTCGGACAAGACCTTGACGTCTTGACCGGCCGAGGCCAAGGCCTTTTGCGAGGCGCAAATCAGGTTGCGCCGGCTGCCCCAGTCGGAGGCGTTGAGCGCTTTTTGAAAGGCCTCCACCGTGGCCGGGTCGTCGCCGCCCTTGGTCAGCAGGCGCAAGGCGCCCAAACCGGCCAAGCGCTCGGGGCTGAGGGTTTTTTCTTTTTTGTAGGCCGCTTCAAGGTCGCGCAGGGCCTCGCCATTGACCAGTGCCTCGCGCAGCGCTTCGAGCTGCAAGGCCTTGGACTGAAGCGGCGGCACTTCTTTTTGCGCTTTCTCCAGCTCAGCCGTGAGCTCTTCAAGCTTTTTGCCAGATCCCTCGGTTTGCTCCGTCAGTTGGGCGAGTTGGGTGGTGCTGGCTTTTTCTTTTTGGAAAGTGACAAAGCCAAAAGCACCCGCGCCGCCCAGGCCCAGGACCAACAAGATTTCAAAAATAATGCGTTTCATGGTGCGGTGTCCAGGTGTTCGTCACATAAATCGTCTGCAGAGCCGAAAGCTTGAACCGGCTCAGCGCTCGGCACTGAAGCTGATGCCGCTGCCGGTGGTGTCCACGGCCATGAACCTCAGGGTCTGCTTGGCGCCCGTTTGTTGCACAAAGGCCCAGCCTTTGAGCTGGCTGTTTTGACGGACGCAGCCGGTTTGGCTGACCGGGTAGTCCAGTTGCACCAGGTACAAGCGCGATGCGGCTTGCCACGCCCCCAGGCGCAGGCTCACACCGCTGCATCTGGGCACGTTGATCGGAAAAGTGCCGCCGCCCGCCAAGCCGCGCAAGCTCAAGCTGGTGTTGGAATCGGCCGCATCGACCCAGCGGCCTGTCCAGTCGCCTGCCACCGCGTCCTCGGGCAACACGGCCGTGGCGGGGTGGCTGGCCGCATCCAGCGGGACGCTGGCATCAAAGCTGGCCACAAAGCCGGTGAGTGAGGCTGCGCTGAAGCTGGCCGTGCCATCGCGCACGGTGCCATCGGCCCGCATGGTGCGCAGACCAGACGCGGCGGCTCCACCGTTCACGCCGGCGAGGACTTTGCCTGAATAAAGCGTGGTGCTGACGCTGGAAGACGCCACACCGTTGTAGTTCATGGCGAAGAACTCGTTACCCGTTGGTGTGCTCTGGACCACGGCCCAAAAGCCCGGTGAGCTGGCCGTGCCCACGTAGGCGCTGGCCAGCACGGTGGGCGTGGGCGTGTCAGCAGCGGGCGGCGCTGAACCCCCTCCTCCCCCACCGCAGGCCGTGAGCAAGCCCACCAAGACCATGGAGGACAACTTTTTGAAAAAAATACAGGCTTCCATTGTCATCAAATGTTATCTCTTGACCGGTCGTGCAGCCACCCAGCCGGCCTGAAGCCAATGCCAATAACCGGGTTTGAAGGGCCAGGCCATGTCGTACACGGTGGTTCCTGAGGCAAACACAGCCGCCGTCAGGTGGTCCAGCCACTGGCCTTGGGGCTGTAAGCCGGCCAGCCAGCCGTCTTGGGCCAGCGGCGCACCTGCCCGCAGCTTGCGCTTGCGCATGGACGGCTCTTGGCCAGGCTGCGCCAAGCGGCCGGGGCCAGAGAGCAAATCGTGCACGCTGCCCCACTCCCGGCCGCCCAAGCTGCGGTGCAAGCGGGAAAGGCGGCGTTCCACGGCGGCCAGATGCGCGGCCGCCTCTGGCCCGCTGCTCGGGCCGTGAAAGCGCAGTTGCCCGAGCAGGTTGTCAAACAGCACAGCGGCCTGGGGGTGGGCGGCCAGCAGGGCATCTAAGTTGGCCCACGCGTCGCCGCGCTGGTAAGTCCAGTGCACGCCCGCCGCACGCAGGGCCGCGCCGTGGCGGCGGGCAAATAAAAATGGCGCAAAGGGGTCTATGTCCCAGCAGTGCACGTGTTTGAAACGCGCCAAAAAAGCGCTGGGCAGCAACCAACCCGCACTCGGCCCCAGCAAGAGCAATTCATCACAGGCGGGCTGCACGCTTTCAAGCCACTGCGCCAGGTGCTCGCGCGTGCCCTGCCAGGGGCGCTGCGAGCGCCAGGCGCGCCAATGCCAGCGCAATCCGCCCGATGGGTTCATGCGCCATTCCCGAGGTTGAACTGCATCACGCCCAGTTCGTCCATTTGGCGCTGTTCGCGCACGGCCGCGTCTTTGCGGACGGCGTTCAGGTCTTGCTCCACCAGGGCCTGCATCTTCAGGCGCTCTTTTTCAGCCTCGCCCAGGCGTTGGCGGGTGTGGGCCATGACGCGCTCGACCTGCGCAATGTCTTGCTTGACCCGGTCCAGCAAGGTCAGCAGCTGGGCGGCAAATTGCCGCCGGTTCATGGTGTCTTGCATGCCCGCGCTGGTGCTGCCCGTGGCCGGGGCTTGCTGGTAATCAGCGTGCAAGTTGAGCAGACGTTCGCGGCTGGCTTCCAAGCTTTGGGCGCGCAGGCGGATTTGCTGCAACTCGTTTTGGATGCGGTCGACCTC
>CANHKH010000114.1 GCA_947460165.1 Comamonadaceae bacterium | reverse complement strand
GCAAAGATGTTGGGGTCAAAAATAATGTCTTCAGCTGGGAAGCCCACTTCGTCCACCAACACGCGGTAGGCCCGCTCGCAAATCTCGGTCTTGCGGGCAAAGGTGTCGGCCTGGCCCTGCTCGTCAAAAGCCATGACCACAGCCGCCGCGCCATAGCGCTTGAGCAGCTTGGCCTGGTGTTTGAAGATGGCCACGCCTTCCTTCATGGAAATCGAGTTCACGATGCCCTTGCCCTGGATGCAGCGCAGCCCCGCCTCAATGACAGACCACTTGGACGAATCGATCATGATGGGCACGCGGGCGATGTCGGGCTCGCTGGCGATCAGGTTTAAAAAGCGCACCATGGCCGCCTCGCTGTCGAGCATGGCCTCGTCCATGTTGATGTCAATGATTTGCGCGCCGTTTTCCACCTGCTGGCGGGCCACCGCCAGCGCCTGCTCGTAGTCGCCGTTCAAAACCATGCGGGCAAAGGCCTTGGAGCCGGTGACGTTGGTGCGTTCACCAATGTTCACAAACAAGCTGCCCTCGCCAATGAGCAGCGGCTCTAGGCCAGACAAGAGCATGGGGGGCAAGGCAGATGGGGATGGACTGGACATGGACTCACCTTGGGGCAAAGGTGAGCGTCGTTGTCACAAAAGGCCAAAGACTTGGCCATGCCTCAAGCCTGACGAAACGCGAAAGGTTTCGTTGCAACGCTCCTTGAGGTGGTCCTATTTTAGCGGATGCTCAGCCCTGAGCGGTGGAAGCGGGGCCCTCAACCCAGCGGCCGCAGCAGCACCTGCAAATCGTCTTCCGTGAACAAGGGTTGCTTGCGGGCCACCGCGCCGCTGTAGAGCTCGCGCGCGAGTTGGGCCTTGCGCTCTTGCAGCGCCAAGATGCGCTCTTCAATGGTGCCTTGGGCCACCAGCTTGATGACCCACACGCTTTGGGTTTGGCCGATGCGGTGGGCGCGGTCTGTGGCTTGGTTCTCGGCCGCTGGGTTCCACCAGGGGTCAAAGTGAATCACGGTGTCGGCCTGCGGCAGGTTCAGGCCCACGCCGCCGGCTTTGAGGCTGATGAGAAACAGCGGCACCTCGCCGCTGGTGAAGCGTTCAATCACCTCGTCGCGTTTTTGGGTGGAGCCCGTGAGCTTGACCCAGCTCAAGTTGCGCTTGGCGAGCTCCACTTCAATCAGCCCCAGCATGGTGGTGAATTGAGAGAACAGCAAAATGCGCCGGCCTTCGGCCAGCATCTCGGGCAGCATCTCCATGAGCTGCTCAAGCTTGGCCGAGGACTTGACCTTGGCCGCCGCCGCACTCTTGACCAGGCGCGGGTCGCAGCACACTTGGCGCAGCTTGAGCAGCGCGTCCAAGATGGCAATTTGCGACTTGGCCAGGCCCTTGTCGGCCAGCGCTTTTTGCACCGACACCTCCATGGCCAGGCGTATGGTTTCGTACAAATTGGCCTGCGCGCCGCTGATCTCCACGGGCATCACGGTCTCGACTTTTGGCGGCAGTTCGGTGGCCACGTCTTGCTTGTGGCGCCGCAAAATAAAGGGCGTCACGCGCGCGCGCAGCGCCGTCATGCGCTGGCTGTCGCCGCGCTTTTCAATGGGCGTGCGAAAGCGCTGGGTAAAGCGCGTTTGGCTGCCCAAAAAGCCGGGCATGAGAAAGTGAAACAAGCTCCACAACTCGCCCAGGTGGTTTTCAATGGGCGTGCCTGTCAGGCACAGGCGGTGGCGGGCGTGCAGCTCGGTGACCACTTGAAACACATGGGTGGCGGCATTTTTAATGTGGTGCGCCTCGTCCAGCACCAGCAAGTGCCAGGGTTGAGCCAGCCAGCGTTCGCGGTCGCGCTGCACCAGCGAATAGGGCGCGATCACCACATCGGCTTGCGCCATGTCGGTGGCCAGCTCATGGCGCCCAGCGCCGTGCAGCAGCAGGCAACGCAGCTCGGGGCAAAAGCGTTGGGCCTCGCGCAGCCAGTTGCCCAGCACGCTCACAGGCGCCAACACCAAGGCGGGCCGGTCCAGGCGGCCGGCTTCTTTTTCCACTTGAATGTGGGCCAGCGTTTGCAGGGTTTTGCCCAGGCCCATGTCGTCGGCCAAGATGCCGGCCAAGCCCGCCTCGCGCAAGAACTGCAGCCAATCCAGGCCGTGTTGCTGGTAAGGCCGCAGCTGCGCGTGCAAGCCTTGGGGCGGTGCCACTGTGGGCAAGGCCGCCAGGCCTTGCAGCCGCTGGGCCAGCTCGCGCAAGCCCTGGGCGCCTTGCCAGGCCACGCCCTCACCCAAGGCCACTTGGGTGCGCAAGGCGTCCATGCGCGACAGGCGCAAGGACTCGGCGCCCAAGTCGGTGCCGCGCTCGTCAAACAGCTCCAGCAGGGCGTTCAACCAAGGCCGCAGTGGCTCGGTGCTCACCTGGAAAAAGCCCATTCCGTCGGCGGCGGGCAGAAAAATAAACTCGGGCCACACGGGCTGGTCGGCTTGCTCGGCCAGGCGCAGCTCGGCAATGATCTGCGGCAAGTAAGGCAACAAATTGATGCGCTGGCCGTTGAGCTCCAGCCCCAAAGACATGTCAAACCACGCGGCGGTCTGGGCGTCCTCCTGGCCTTGAGGGCTCAACGCCACCGCCACCTGGCCGCCTGGGCGCACCCAGTCTTGCAATGACTCGTCCATGCTCAGCACAAAGCCCAGGTTTTTGAAGACTTGAAAGTCCGCTTGCGCCCAGTGCAGCCAGGCGGTTTGCGGCTTGCCGGGGGGCAGCACATGGTTGCCTTCTAGCCAATCCTCCAGGCCCAGGTCTTGCAAACCCTGCATGGCCAGGCGCTCGCTGGCCAGATCGCGCTCCACACGCACCCGCTCGCCGTCCAGCAACACAGCCACGGCGGGGTTGTCTGGCGTTTCCCACCAATGTCGCACCCCTTGGTAGTCAAACTCCACCCTGGCCACCAAGGCCTGGGGGCCTGGGTTGTCCATGAGGCAGGTGTCTTCAAGGCGCTCAATATGCATGCGCCACACGGGCACGCCGCCCACGCGCCTGAGCGCAGGCAACACCGGGGGCGGCGGCAAGTCTGGCCCCAAGCGGCGCAGCAAGGCCATCTCGTGTTGGCGCATCAGCCGGGCCGGCAAGGGCGGTGCAAGCAGCAAGGCTTGCTGTTGTTCGCTGGCGCCATCGGCCACCGGCCCGCATTCCCCGGCCGGCAGGTCCAGGTACAGCAAGGGATTGTTGGCGCACAGCACGGCCTGGGGGTGGTGCAGCTCGGGCCGCAAGCGCCACAGCTCGTCGGCGGGCGCGTCCCCAGAGGGGCTGTCCACGCTGTCTGGGTGCCAGTGCCAGCTCACCACTTGTTCGGCGCCCCAGCGCAAGGCTTTGCCAGGCATGTCGCGCTCTTCTTCCCAGAACAGCCGCTCGGTCCGGCTGGCCAGCTTGAGCACCAGGGAGGCGGCCAGGGTGTTCAAGAGCCACACCCCAGCGGGGCCGTAACGGTACATGCCGTGGCCCCCGGGCAAGGCGCCCAGCAGCGCGAGCACATCGCGGTCGTCGGGGGTGAGGCTGAGGTCGGCATAGGGTCGGTCAAAAAAGTGGCTGGGCACCACGATCTGCGGTTTGCTCCAGCCACCTTTGACCTTGGGGCTGGAGGCCACCAGCTTCAAGCGCAGCACCGCAGGCGCGCTCTCTTCACGCTGGGCCAGGTTCAGCAGGTACAAAGGCAGCTGCGGCCGTCGGCCGCTGGCGGCCGCGCGCTCGCGGGCGCGCTCGAGCTCGGCCACAGGGTCGGTGAGCAGCCATTGCTCGGCTTTGGCGCTCCAGGCCTGAATGCGCTGGCGCTGCACGGCTTGCGCGGCCCGCTCTTTCTGCGCTGCCAATTCTTGGGCTTTTTGGGCTTCTTGCTCAGGAGTCAGGCGTGCAGGCTCGTCATCACCGCTGAGATGGTGCGCATCAGGGCCGAGGCGCAAATACGCCGCCTTGAGCATCAAGGCCACTCCGTGCTTGCACTGCACCGCCATGGGGCAGCTGCACTGGCTCACCCAGGCGCCCACCTTGTGGTTGGGCAGCAAATGAAACTCAATGTCCAGCTCGTAGGGCGAGCTTCGGCTGCCTTGCACTGTGCCTGACAAGCGCCAGTGCAGCGGGTCGTCAGGCGTGACCCTGTCCACGCTCCAGCTCTGCACCGCTTGGGTGCGCAACAGGTGCAAGCCTTTTGCAAAGCTGGCCGGGTTGGTGCTGTGGGCCACCGAGCTCGAATCAAACCACATGGGGGGTGTCCTTGAGGGTCAGTGGCCCGCCAGGCTGTGCGCCAAGGCGTGTGCAGCTCAAACCTGCTTGGGCCTCAGGCAGCCTGTCGGTAAAAAGGCCCGCGCGGCGCCAGTGGCCTGACCGCGTCATGGATGGCGCCAATGTGCTCTGGCGTGGTGCCGCAGCAGCCGCCCACGATGTTGACCAGGCCTTCGGCCGCGAACTCGCGCAGCAAGCGGCTGGTGACCTCGGGCGTTTCGTCAAAGCCGGTCTCGCTCATGGGGTTGGGCAGGCCGGCGTTGGGGTAGCAACTGATGAAGGTGTCGCCCGCCAAGCGCGCCAGCTCCTGAATATAGGGCCGCATGAGCGCGGCGCCCAGCGCGCAATTGAGGCCTACCGCCAGGGGCTGCACATGGCGCACGCTGCTCCAAAACGCGCCCACGGTTTGCCCACTCAGGATGCGGCCAGAGGCGTCGGTCACGGTGCCGCTGATGATGAGCGGCAGGCGCTCGCCGCTGGCTTCAAAAAATTCTTCAATGGCAAAGAGCGCAGCCTTGGCATTGAGAGTGTCAAAAATGGTTTCTACCAACAACACATCGCTGCCGCCTTCGACCAAGGCTTGCACCTGTTCGCTGTAGGCTGCGCGCAGCTCTTCAAAGCTCACATTGCGCGCGCCCGGGTCGTTCACGTCGGGGCTGATGCTGGCCGTTTTGGGCGTGGGCCCCAGCGCGCCCACCACGTAGCGGGGTTTGTCTGGTGTGGAAAATTTGTCGCAAGCGGCGCGCGCCAGTTGGGCCGAGGCCAGGTTCATCTCGCGGGCCAGGTGGGCCATGTCGTAGTCGGCCTGGGCCACGGTGGTGGCGCCAAAGGTGTTGGTCTCTATCAGGTCGGCGCCAGCGGCCAGGTAGCCCTCGTGGATGTCGCCAATCACGTCGGGCCGACTCAAGCTGAGCAACTCGTTGTTGCCCTTGACGTCCCGGTGAAAGTCCTTGAATCGCTCGCCCCGGTACTGCGCCTCAGACAGCTTGAAGCGCTGGATCATGGTGCCCATGGCGCCGTCCAAGATGGCAATGCGTTGGCTCAACAGGGCGGGCAAGGCCTGGGCGCGGGTGTAGGTAGGAAGTGGCATGGCGGCATTGTAGGAGTGCGGTTTTGGGGCTTGGGGTGGCCGCTCGCTGGAGCGCTACCCTGGCTGTGCTGTCATTGGGTGGCGGTGTGGGCCCATCGGTGGCCTACAGACGCACGGTGCCTTCTTCACCACCGCTGGCCAGCGAGCGACCGTCTGGGCTGAAAGCCACGCTGAGAACTGGACCTGTGTGCGGTTGCATCATTCGCCGCATCTGTCCTGTCCCTGCGTCCCACAGGCGAACAGTGCGGTCATCGCCACCGCTGATGATCTGGCGCCGTTCCGGTCCGAAGCGACGGCCGTGTTGGCGGCCAGCAGGCTGCGGCCGAGGCCGACCTTGTCGCTTTAAAAGCTGATGGCGGCGGGGTGCATGAAGGCCGCTCAGCGCAGACAGAACACCTGTTAGAACACCTGTTGGCCGATGTGCATGGCCCCGGAAGGCGGGGCTTGCACAGGCGCCGGGAGTGGGCCTGACGAAGTCAGGCTGACCCAGCTGTCCTGGCCTTGGCGCTGTCGGGTGACCAGGCTGCGCGATTCCATCAAGCCCAGAATTTGGCTGATGCGGCCTTTGCTGAGCTTGAGTTCTGCGACCAACTCCTGTTGCCTGACCCGCCCGCTCTCGGACTGCGCAATGCGCTGCAAGATGGTTCCCTGGTGCTTGAGCTGAACGGGGGCGGCGCGGCGGCTGGCTTGAAGGGTGTTGCGTTTGCCTTCGAGCAGGTCTTCAAACGCGCCCCAGCGCTGGCGCATGGCGCTGGCTTCGGTTCCGGCCAGACCTGCGGCCAGGTCGGCAGCGATGTCACTCAGGTTGAGCATGTCCTGCACGCCCTCCGGGTCCGCCGGGCGCTGCAGGAGCATCAGTGTCCAGTGCTGCAGGAATGCGTCCAGCTTGGGCAGCTCGGGCAAGCTCAGGCTGTCTTGCTGCCGCAGCAGCGCCAGCGCCTCAGCAGGCTCGTAGCGCTCGATCAGGTCGTCGATGTGGTGCTCCAGCCAATTCATGAAATAAACCTTTCTAAACCTTTGAGGTCACGGATTTTATATAGGTTTAGAGAAGTTTAGTTCCAGAAAAGTGGGAGGCCTCGGCAGTTCATTTGATGCGCCTGAGCCCGGGCGGCGGCTGGGGCGTCAGGGCAAACGCCACCAACCCGCCAGTGGCGGGCAAATCGCAAGGCTGCGCTTGGCCCGCCGCGTGGCGTGATCTGCCACCGACTGACTGCGCCAGTTGCCAATGGGGCTGGCACGTTGGTCCCAGACCACATCGGCGCCGTCGTCGAAGTGCGCGATCCACACCTTCAGCTGGCCATGGGCCTGGCCCGCCAAATCTTCAAGACAAATGTCCAGTTGCGCCCGGGTGGGCAAGCACACCACCTCGATGCCGTGCACCGTTCGGCTGGGCAGCACCGCATGGCGATGAAACCAGCGTGCAAGCCGTGCCGGTTGGAGGTTCATGCTGGCGTGCCGCCTGGCCTCCAGTGTGACGGGAACCAGCCAGTGGCTGGTACCGCCTTCGTCATACGTGTCTGGCGTGTTCTGGCGCGAGGGCAGCCGGGTGCTGGCGAGGTAGTCGTCCAGGGCGCGAATCAAGGCCAGAGGGTGGGCCTGGATGCGAGCCAGTTCCACAGGCACGCCGTCTTGCAACTGCTCCATGAAGGCCTGCACCTGCGGACCCATGGTGCGTTCGTTGGCCTGCTGCTCCCAAGCATTGAGCCGCGGGTCTTGGCAGGCCAGCAGCCACAGACGGACCAGGGCTTGTCGGTAAGAATGGTCTTCTCGCGCTGTGTCCAGCAGTTGTGCCACCCTGTCCATGGTGTCCTTGTGAATGAGCCTTTTTGAATGAATATTTTTGGTTGAAATCCTTGCGACATTTTTAATTTAATACTGATTTACAACAATAGTTCTTGAGCGAAGGGTGAAATGTTCACTGGCGAGCTGTTTCCCAACCCATGGGTCCTGCCGAACGAGCAGTTGGGGCCGCATGCCTGGGTTTTGCGTGGCTGCGCCTTGCCGCATGTTGCCGAGATTCTGGTGGCGGTGGCTGCCATTGAAAGCGCCTCCCCCTTTCGCCACATGCTCACGCCGGGCGGCCACACCATGTCGGTCGCCCTGACCAATTGCGGGGCCTTGGGTTGGACCAGCGATCGCCAAGGTTATCGCTACAGCGCCACCGACCCCCTGACGGGCCAAGCCTGGCCAGCCATGCCTGCCGCCCTCTTGCGCCTGGCCCGCGAGGCGGCGGCCCAGGCCGGCTTTGGGCAATTCACCCCCGATGCCTGCCTGATCAACCGCTATGCGCCGGGCGCGCGCATGTCGCTGCACCAGGACCGCAATGAGCAGGACTTCAGCGCGCCCATCGTGTCCGTGTCGCTGGGCATGCCGGCCACCTTCCTGTTCGGCGGTCGACAGCGCTCGGACCCGGTCAGCAAGGTCACGCTGGTGCACGGCGATGTGGCGGTCTGGGGCGCTGGGGATCGCCTGCGTTTTCATGGGGTGGCGCCGCTCAAGGACAAGCCCCACCCCTTGCTGGGCAGCCAGCGCATCAACCTGACCTTTCGCAAGGCGGCTTGAGTGATAGCGCTGGCACAAGCTGGGGGGTGATGCCACCGCATGCGCTTGTTGACACGGTATGCGCGCCAGATCAAGCCAAGTGCGACAACCCTCATCACCCCGAGCGTGCGCGTCTGTATCAGCGGTAGCCTAGCAGGTGCTGAACCGCTTGGAGCTGCTAGATGCAGGCCAGTACCACGGGCAGCTTTGTCATTGGCAATGAAATGGCGAAAGCCCTCGCTGAGGGCGGCCCAGTCCACCAAGTCCACCCCAGCTCCGCCGGGCTGGCCTCAGTGGCTTCCAAGCAGCGCTTGAGCATCTTCCAGCTCAGCTCGTCAGTGAGATCAAAGCACTGGAAGACCTCATTGCGCAGCTGCTTGCGCAAGCCCTGATCAGCCAGCGCCGCTGCAGAGTGTGCACAGACCCAGCTTTTGGTGCACCCAGGCTCAGCGCGGCAGCGGCGGTGGGCTGACGGCCTGCCAGCTGGCCAGGTCCAGCACGCTTTGGAACACCTTGTCTTGGGTGTCGGTGAAGCTCGCTTGGAGCATGCCTTGCTTGTGAGCCTGCAGGTAAAAGCGAAAGTGCGGGTTCTCGCTGATGGAAAAGTCCATGTCGGCACTGAGCACCGGCCGGCCTTGGTAGCTCACCTCCAAGCTTCGCACATAGTAAGCCTGCGGGTACAGCCGGCTGAGCTGGTCCATGGCCAGGCCAGACTCGTTGGGGTGGCTCAGCATGAGCTGGACCAAGCGGGCCTGCTCCCCTGGCTGGGACTGCAAGCCTTGGGGCAGACTCAGCCGGATTTTCCCCAGGTTGGCCAGGGCCACTTGCTGGTCCCGTCCGGCGGGCGCCGTGCAGCCGCCTGAGGCCTTGACGTGCTTGACCGCCATCATGGCCGTGCCGTCATTGAAGACGGCCACTGCACGCACATGGGTGTAGGTTTCCACCCGGATGCGGGTCTCCAAAT
>CANHKH010000113.1 GCA_947460165.1 Comamonadaceae bacterium | reverse complement strand
GGGTTTCTTGCAGCAGCTCCAAGAAAAACTGCCTGTCGTCGGCAATCGGGTACATCACCGGGTCCAGCTTGGGGAACATGTAGAGCGCGGCCGAGGGCTTGACGCAGCTCACACCCGGAATGGCGGTGATAGCCTCGTAAGCCAGGTCGCGCTGGCGGCGCAGGCGCCCGCCCTTGGCCACCAACTCCTTGATGCTTTGGTAACCGCCCAAGGCGGTTTGAATGGCCCACTGGCCGGGCACGTTGGAGCACAGCCGCATGTTCGACAGCATGTTCAGCCCCTCGATGTAGTCGGCCGCGTTCTTTTTGTCGCCCGAAATCACCATCCAGCCAGCGCGGTAGCCGCAAGAGCGGTAGCTTTTGGACAGGGAATTGAAGGTCAGCGTGAGCACGTCTTCCGACAAGCTGGCCAGTGGCGTGTGCACCACGTCGTCGTAGAGCACCTTGTCGTAGACCTCGTCGGCAAAAATCACCAACTGGTGCTCGCGGGCAATGGCCACGATCTGCTCGAGCAACTCGCGCGAGTACAGCGCGCCTGTGGGGTTGTTGGGGTTGATCACCACAATGCCCTTGGTGCGGGGCGTGATCTTGCGGCGAATGTCGGCCAGGTCGGGCATCCAGCCGTTGGCTTCGTCGCACAGGTAGTGCACGGGCGTGCCGCCCGAGAGCGACGCTGCCGCCGTCCACAGCGGGTAGTCGGGGGCGGGCAGCAGCAGCTCGTCGCCGTCATTGAGCAGGCCGTTGGTGGCCATCACAATCAATTCGCTGGCGCCGTTGCCCAGGTAAATGTCGTCCAGCGTGACGCCCTGGATGCCCTGCTTTTGCGTCTCGTGCATCACCGCTTTGCGCGCCGCAAAAATGCCTTTGGAGTCCGAATAGCCGGCCGAGTTGGGCAGGTTGCGGATCATGTCTTGCTGAATTTCCTCGGGCGAATCAAAGCCAAACGGCGCCAAATTGCCGATGTTGAGCTTGATGATTTTGTGGCCCTCTTCCTCCATGCGCCGCGCCGCGTCCATGATGGGGCCCCGGATGTCGTAGCAGACATTGGCAAGCTTGGCGGATTTGGTGATGGGTTTCATGGCAAAAGTACAAGAAAGTACAAAAAACTCAGGGCCTGAGGCCGACACGCTTGCCTTGATGCACTCGTGCCCGCACACAGGTCCGTCATTTGAGGCGGAACTTATAATTTGACCACACCTGCACAGCCCTTGCCTTGCCCGCCCCACCCGCAGGCACATGGCCCCGCCGCCTTCTGAGATTGACCTGCCCGCCCCCATGAAGCTGCAACCCGACCGCTCGGACTCCCCCACCATTTTGGGCTATGGCCCAGGCTGGATTGGCATTGGCCGCGAGGGCTTGGCCCAAAAAATAGAGCACAGCCTGGTCATTGGCTCGCGGGGCGAGAAAATTGACTGGCAGTGCCAAAGTTTCGAAGATTTAAGCGCCTCCCACTTTGAACAACTGGCCGATCTGCGGCCCGAGTTGGTGCTTTTTGGCAGTGGCACGCGTTTGCGCTTTGCCCCGCCCCAGTTTCTTGCAGCCCTGATGGCCAGGCGCATAGGCGTAGAGACCATGGACACCGTGGCCGCTTGCCGCACTTACAACATCTTGGCCGGCGAAGGCCGCCATGTGATCGCAGCCCTTTTGCTTGAGCAGCCTCACGGTTGCGATTAATCCACTGCGCCTTTAAGGCTAAAATAGCTGGTTAGTCGGAATGCACAAGATGCCGTCGCAGGCTCTTGACTACTCAGGAAATGGGCTTGGCCAGCAATTGGCCCAGCCCGGCCCCACGCTTTCCAAGCCGCGCCAAAAGCGAACAACAAGGCCGCCAGGTCAGATATAACTTTCAGCAGGGTCCACGCAGCATGGCAGTCGTCGTCAACAAAGCAATCCCAGAGTTCGAAGCGGTCGCCACGGGAGGCGTGAAGGTCACCAACCAAAGCCACATGGGCAAGGTCATGGTGCTGTACTTTTACCCCAAAGACAACACCCCAGGCTGCACCACCGAGGCCATGCAGTTTCGTGACAAGTACAAAGACTTTGTCAAGGCCGGGGCTTTGGTGTTTGGCGTCTCCCGCGACAACATGCGCTCGCATGACGAATTCAAAGCCAAGCTTGAATTGCCCTTTGAGCTCATTGCTGACACCGAAGAAAAAATGTGTCACATGTTCGGCGTGGTCAAAAACAAGATCATGTACGGCAAAAAGGTCAAGGGCATTGAGCGCAGCACCTTTTTGATTGGCGCCGACGGCCAGCTCAAAGAAGAGTGGCGTGGCCTGAAGGTGCCAGGCCATGTGGACGAGGTCTTGTTGGCCGTTAAAAACCTCAAAAAAACCGATTGAAGCTCGGCGTCATGCCCCCAGGTCAGACCGGCGTCCTGTGTCACCTTGGCCGTGCATAATGATTTCATGCTGTTGAAACTCACCTGCGCGCAACCTGATTCAGCCGCCTTGGGCTCCAAGGCGGCTTTTTTGTTTCTGGCTTTTTGAGCAGCCCTACCTTCACACCCCTAGAGCACCATGCCCCTGCCTCCCGCCCCGACCAAACGAGCTGCCCTTTTGGCCAAAGAAGCCTTCACCCCTGCCGCACGCTCTGCATCGAAGGCGACCCCCAAGGCCAGCGAGCCCGACGAGGCCGATGTGTGGATGAGCGAGCAAGACCATCCCGCCGCCCGCCAACCTGAGCCGCAGCGCGCTGTGGCCCGGCCTGCGGCCAAAAAGTCGCCCGCCCGCAGCGAGCGCAGCAGCCCGGCCAAAATGCCCGTCGCGCCAGCCGCGCCCATGGCCGTGGCTTTGCCCGCACCAGCCGTGGCAGCCGCGCCAGCCGTGACCACCGCCCCGGCAGCGGCCCAAGAGCGCCCCAAACGCCGCAACGAGCCACGCCGCGCCGCCCGCAAGGCCACGGGCCCGACCAAGCTCTTTGTGCTGGACACCAACGTGCTGATGCACGACCCCATGTGCTTGTTCCGCTTTGAGGAGCACGACGTCTTCTTGCCCATGATCGTGCTCGAAGAGTTGGACAGCAACAAAAAAGGCATGACCGAGGTCGCCCGCAACGCCCGCCAAACCAGCCGCACCCTGGATGCGCTGGCCGCCGAGCATGACGCCGACATTGCCAAGGGCCTGTCGCTGAGCAGCACGGGGCACACCGAGGCCACTGGCGTCTTGCTGTTCCAGACCCGCCCCATGAGCGGTGACCTGCCCCTGGCCCTGCCAGTAGGCAAGGCCGACAACCAAATCCTGGGCGTGGTCGAGGCCTTGCGCAAAGACCTCGCGCCACGCGAGGTGGTGCTGGTGTCCAAAGACATCAACATGCGCGTCAAGGCCCGCGCCCTGGGCCTGCTCACCGAGGACTACCGCAACGACAAAGCCTTGCAAGACGGCGACCTGCTGTATGCGGGCGCCTTGGCCTTGCCACCGGATTTTTGGACGCGCCAGAGCAAAACCATTGAGAGCTGGCAGCAAGGCAGCGCCACCTTCTACCGCATTGGCGGCCCCATTGTGGACAGCCTGCTGATCAACCAGTTTGTGTACTTTGAGGCCGCAGGCGAGCCCTCGCTCAATGCCCGGGTCACCGAAATTCGTGGCAAAACCGCGGTGCTCAAAACGCTCAAAGACTACACCCACCTCAAAAACGCCGTCTGGGGCATCAGCACCCGCAACCGGGAACAAAACTTTGCCATGAACTTGCTCATGGACCCGGACATCGACTTTGTCACGCTCACCGGCACAGCCGGCACCGGCAAGACCCTGATGGCCCTGGCCGCGGGCCTCACCCAAGTGCTTGACGACAGGCGCTACACCGAGATCATCATGACCCGCGCCACCGTGTCGGTGGGCGAAGACATTGGCTTTTTGCCTGGCACCGAAGAAGAAAAAATGGGCCCCTGGATGGGCGCGCTCGACGACAACCTCGAGGTGCTGGGCAAAACCGATTCGGGCACGGGCGAATGGGGGCGCGCGGCCACCAACGAGCTGATCCGCTCGCGCATCAAGGTCAAGAGCATGAACTTCATGCGCGGCCGCACCTTCTTGAACAAGTACCTCATCATTGACGAGGCGCAAAACCTCACGCCCAAGCAGATGAAAACCCTCATCACCCGGGCCGGGCCGGGCACCAAAATCGTCTGCATGGGCAACTTGGCGCAAATTGACACGCCCTACCTGACCGAAGGCTCCTCCGGCCTGACCTTTGCGGTCGACCGCTTCAAGGGCTGGCCGCACGGTGGGCACATCACCTTGGCCCGCGGCGAGCGCTCTCGCCTGGCGGACTTTGCCAGCGAAGTCCTCTAAAGAGTTCACCCACCCGCTGAGCCGGTGCTTGGTCCTTGACCGCGCTTGCGAGCCGCATGCCATGGCCCACGCGCAGCGGTCATGGCCATGGGCGCGCTCATCAGCCGCCCAATCAGGTACCGCCCTTGCCGAGAAGATCGGCCGCCTGAAGGCCAAAACTGTCTTACAAGCGACCTAAAATCTCCAACCATTTAGCTACTTTCGATCAGGCTGTATGGGGCGCTGACAGGCAGCCTTGGCCCATGATTTTTTTTCAATTCCACCCACTGGCCAGCCTGAGGGCCATCACCGCGCTTGTGTGTGTGGCGCTTTGGGCCCCCCAAGAGGCGCTGGCCAACAAGCCTGCCACGCCCTCTAAACACAACCAGGCCAGCCCCCGTGCACCTGCCAAGGCACAGGCCAAGCCCAAAACGCCAGCCCGCCAAGGGGCTGACGCGGCGGCAACCCAGCCCGAAGACCTCCGTGATTTGGCCACTTGGTGCAAAACCATCGTCCCCCGCTTGATCGGCATGCCTTTGAACCAATGCCTGAGCAGCGGCTTGGCGCCCGGCGACGGCCGCTCGGTGCGGGGCGTTCCCCTGTGGCTGCGCGATGCGGCGCCCCCTGAGGGCACAGCCAGCCTGCGCGTGTTTGTGCTGGGCGGCATCCACGGCGACGAGCCCACCTCGGTGAATGTGGTGTTTGACTGGCTGGAGAGCGCCGTCAAGACCCAGGACAGCGTCATCCACTGGCGCATGGTGCCGCTGGGCAACCCCGATGGCTTGCTGCGCCGGCCCTCCAGCCGCACCAACAGCCGGGGGGTGGACCTGAACCGCAACTTTCCCACCGACGACTGGAGCCGCGACGCGCACGCCTACTGGGCCAAGCGCACGGGCAAAGACCCGCGCCGCTACCCAGGGCCCGCGGCGATGTCTGAGCCGGAAACGCAGTGGATCCAAGGCCAAATCGAGCAGTTCAAGCCGCAGCTGATCGTGGCCATCCATGCCCCCTACGGCCTGCTTGACTTTGACGGCCCCGCACCGCCGCCTAACAAACTGGGCAGCCTCTACCTGGACCAAATCGGCATTTACCCGGGCTCGCTGGGCAACTACGGCGGCACCATGGGGCGGGTGCCCGTGATCACGGTGGAGCTTAAAAACGCCAGGCAGGTGTCACGCACCGAGATTCAAGCGATCTGGCGCGACCTGTTGAAGTGGATAGACCTGCGCTTGCTTCCCAGCACGGCCGCCCAAGTGGCCCCAGCCACCCCGGCTGCGCCAACGGCGCCAGCCGGGCCCACCACGTTGCGCCACAGCGGCGGCCTGGACTCTTTGTAAATACCCCAAAGGGCGTTGTCGCTCCCAGAGCCTCAGAGCTTGAGGCCGAAGCCAGAGAGCATTTGCGTGCTCTGCTTTTGCAGCTGGTCCTGCATCTGCGTGAACAGCTGCTTGGACTGCTCCAGGTAGCTGCCCATGGCGCCTTGCACCAGCGGGGATTGCTGATTGAGAAATTGGGCCCACACCTCGGGGCTCAGGCCTTTGGACTGCTCGGTCAGCTTGCTTTGCAGCTCCATCAAGGTCTGCACATTTTTTTCAAGGTAAGTGCCCATGAAACCCTGCATGGCGTTGCCGTAAAACCGAATGATGTTGGCCAGCACCTGCTCGGTGAACATGGGCGCGCCTCCGGCCTCTTCTTCCAGGATGATTTGCAGCAAGATGGCGCGGGTCAAATCCTCATTGGTCTTGGCATCGCGCACGGCAAAAGACGAGCGCGACATCACCAGCGCACGCACGTCGGTCAGCGTGATGTAGGAGGAGGTGGTGGTGTCGTACAACCTGCGGTTGGGGTACTTTTTGATGATGCGCAGGGCTTGTTCAGCCCCAGCCGCCGTGGCCGCTGTGTCGGCCGCTGGATCGGCCTTGACCGCCTTGGCGCTCCGCCTGGGTGCGGCGGGAATGTCGGACTTGGTTTTCTGCACGGTGTTCCTCTTCATGGCTGCCGCGCAAAAGAGCTGGCTAAGTGTTGCATTCTATGAACTTAGCCCCGCTCGGCAGGGGGGAGTTTCCCTGTCCAATGAGTGCGCCCCTTGGCGCGGCATTAATCCTCGCTGGACGCGATGGCCTCGTTGAACGCTGAGGCCTTGACGGCCCTGGCCAGTTCGTCCCGCTCGAGCTTGTCAATCATGCCCAACAGGGTTTGCCTGAACTGCGCCACCTCCTCGCTGGACATGCCCGCCATCATCACGGCGTTGACGTCTTCGGCCAGGGGCACCAACTTGGCCTTGAGCGCACGCCCTTTGGGCGTGATGCTGACGCTGATGTTGCGCAAATTGTTGGGCAATTTGCGGCGGGTGATGAAGCCCTTTTTTTCCATGGACAGCAAGGCGCTGTAAGTGGTGGGCTCGCTGACCCCGGCCAACTCGCTCAACTCCCGCTGGGTGATGCCGTCGCGCTCCCACAAAATGCGCAGAAAAGTCCACTGCCCAATGGCCACCGCATGCGGCGCCAGGCGCGCCTGCAGGCCGCGCTGCATGGTGCGCACCAGGTCTTTCACCACATGCGCCAGCCGGTCGTTGGGCACCGCCTCGCGCCACTTGCGCAAGCCTTCTGGGGTGGCGGTGTGACCATCTTGCTTGCTCATCGTTGTGTCCTGGTAAGGGTGGCTGCGCCCATGCAGAGTTTGCCAAAAGGGAAGTGATTCTATAGACGCCACCACTCGGAAAAACTGACAGATCTTGACTTCTTGGCCAAAAGCCTGAAGCCTCAGTCGGCCAAGCGCTGGGCCACAAAGTCGCGCAACAGGCCCATGACGGGCGCCTGGCTGCGGCCGACCAGCGTGACATAGGCAAAACGCGCTGTCGCTTGCAGCGTGGGCTGCACCGGCAGCACCGCCATGGCACCGGCCTTGAGGCGCTCGCGCGCGGCGGCCAACACACACAGCAGCACGGTGTCGGTGCGCTCGGCCACGTCGATCAGGCTTTCCAGGTCGTTGCACTCCAGGGTGATCATCTGCGCCGGGTTGGCCTGCGGGCCGTACTGCGCCACCACGGCCCGCGTCACCTCGTCAGACAAAGGAGTGGAGGCCACGGGAAAGGCCAGCACATCGGCCAGCCCCACGCTGCGGCGTTGGAGCAAAGGGTGACCTGTGCGCACCAGCCAGCCGCCCGCCATCTCGGCCACGGGCTCAATGTGCAAGTCGGGGCTGGGCGGCACCACGCGCATGTCCACCACCAAAGCATCGAGCTGGCGCGCCCGCAGCTGCACCAGCTGCAAGTCCGTCGGGCCGCGCACCAAGCGCACCTGCACCCGAGGGTGAAATGTGGCCATGTGGCACATCAGCGGCGTCATCAAGATCGCGCCCGGCCCCGAGCCCAGGCCCAAGCGCATGACGCCCGCGTTGGCATGGCGCATCAGCTCCACCCCGCGCTTGAGCTCGCTGGCCTCCAGCACCATGCGCTGGGCCCGCTCTTTGACCAGCCGGCCCAGCGGCGTGAGCTCGTTGCGCTTGCCCACCCGGTCAAACAACTTGCCGTCGACCTCCCCCTCCAATGACTGGATGCTCCGGCTCAAGGCCGACTGGGTGAGAAACAGCTTGTCGGCCGCGCGGCTGAAGGAGCCCGTCTCGGCGACAGCCAGAAAGTGCTCGAGGTGACGCAGATTCATCGCAAACCCTTTATCAATGAGTTTTTTGCATCATTATTCTGAAAATAATGCATTGGACACATGAATTTCACCATCCTAGGATAGCCTCACCCAATTTTGGACAGCCCGCACCCATTGAGGAGACAACCCCCATGACCGCCAGCAAACGCTTTTTTCTGCGCCGTGTCGCAGCCACCCTCGCCGGCCTCGGCCTGGCCAGCGCCGCATTCGCGCAGAGCTTTCCCTCCAAGCCGGTCACCTTGATGGTGCCCTACCCGGCTGGCGGCCTGTCTGACGTGATTGCCCGCACCTTGAGCAACACCTTGTCCAAGCACCTGGGCCAGCCCGTGCTGGTGGAAAACCTGGGCGGCGCCAGCGGCGGCATTGCCGCGCAAAAAGTGCTGGCCAGCCCGGCCGACGGCCACATCATCTTCCAGGGCTCGCCCAACGAGCTGGTGATGGCCCCCATGTCCAACGCCGCGCTCAAGTACAAGCCCGAGGACTTCAGGCTGGTCCAGATGATCACCATCAACCCCATGATGATGTTCGCCCGCAAAGACCTGGCGGCCAACAACGGCGAGGAGTTGCTCGCCCATGCACGCAAGACCGCCGCCGAAGGCAAACCCCTGACCTACGCCAGCGTGGGCCCCGGCTCCATGTACCACCTGCTGGGCGAGCACATGTCCAAGCTCTCGGGCATTCCCATGACGCATGTGCCCTACAAAGGCGCAGCCCCCGCGTTCCAAGACATGATGGCCGGCCTGGTCGATGTCTTCATCACCCCCTATGGCAAGGGCCAAATTGCCTTGGTCAACGACGGCAAACTGCGCACCGTGGCCGCGCTCTCGGCCGAGCGCCAAGACGCCTTCAAAACCTCGCCCCCGCTGCAAGACGCGGCGGCGCTCAAAGGCTTTGTGTTTGACACCTGGGCCGGCTACTTTGTGCGCACGGGCACGCCCGAGCCCAT
>CANHKH010000112.1 GCA_947460165.1 Comamonadaceae bacterium | reverse complement strand
CAAGCCCCCGTGAGCGTGGCAATGTCCACCACCGCCCGTGGCTTGAATCGCTCGGCATAGGTCAGCGCGTCGCACAGAATCAGCCGGCCTTCGGCGTCGGTGTTGAGCACTTCAATGGTCTGCCCGCTCATGCTGGTGACCACGTCGCTGGGCTTGAGGGCGCGGCCGTCGGGCATGTTCTCGCAGCTGGGAATCAGGCCCACCACGTTGAGGGTGGGTTGCAGCTCGGCCAGCGCGCGGAAAGTGCCGAGCACGCTGGCGGCGCCGCACATGTCGAACTTCATCTCGTCCATCTCGGACGCGGGCTTGATGGAAATCCCCCCGGTGTCGAAGGTGATGCCTTTGCCCACCAGCACCACAGGCGCCTGGCTGCGGGCTGCCCCCTTGTAGCTCAGCACAATAAAGCGCAGCTGCTCCTCAGAGCCCTGGGCCACGGCCATGAAGGACCCCATGCCCAGCTTGGCCACCTCTTTGGGGCCCAAGACCTGCACCGATATGCCGCGCAGCTTGGCCAACTCTTTGGCGGCACCGGCCAGCAAAGTGGGGGTGGCGTGGTTGGCGGGACGGTTGCCCCATTCCTTGGCCAAGGCCACGCCGCGCGACACGCCCACGGACTTGTCAAAGCTCGCGCGCACCGCCTGGGCGTCGGGCACGGCCAGCAGCACTGACTGCAGCTTGGACGGCACCGGCTTGGATTTGGTGAGCTGGTAGCTGTACACCGCATCGGCCGAGGCCAGCACGCAGGCGCTGGCCGGGCCGCTCAAGTCGCCGACCAGCCAGCCCAAGCTGACGATCACACGCCTGACATTGCTGCCCTTGAGGGCGCCCAGGGCCGCAGTGACAGCCGAGCGCACTTGTTTGGCCGAACCGTCCCCCGCGCCCACCAGCACCAAACGGCTGGCCGCCAAGCCAGGCGTGCGGTAGGCCTGCAACAGCCGGCCTGGTTTGGGCTCAAAATCACCCTGCTTGAGGGCGTGGCCTAGGAGCGCCGAGATCAAATCGGCCTCGGTGGGGCTCTGCTCGGGCACGAGCACCACGAGTGCGTCGCATTTTTCGGCGGCCACGCGAGCGCGGCTGAGGGTTTTGAGTTCAAAGTCCATAATCAGGTGGTTCAGGCAGGGCCTGGGCAAGAGCAAATTGTTGCGCCATGTTATTCGAATCCACCCTCCGCAAAGAACTCGCGCGCAGCTTCGGTGCCACCTTGGTGGTGCTGGTCACCATCATCTTGACGATTATCTTGATCCGCACCCTGGGTCAAGCGTCCAGAGGGGCGGTCAATCCCCAAGATGTGATGCTGCTGATGGCCTACGCCACACTGGGGCGCTTGCCCACGATTTTGGGCTTATCGCTGTTCATCGCCATGGTCAGCGTGCTCTCACGCCTTTACCAAGACAGTGAGATGGTGGTCTGGCAAGTCAGCGGCAAGGGCCTGGCCAGCTTCATTCGGCCCATGCTGCGCTTTGCCTGGCCGGTGCTGCTGGTGACGGCTTTTTCAGCGCTGTGGCTGTGGCCCTGGACCAATCAAAAAACCCAGGAGCTGCGCCAGCGCTACGAGCAGCGCAGCGACCTGGACCGCGTGGCCCCTGGGCAGTTTCAGGAATCGTCTGACGGATCCCGGGTGTTTTTCATAGACCGCAACTCGCGCGACCGCAGCGGCTCAGACATTTTTATAGCCACCACCGGCCCCAAGGTGCGCACCATCACCACCGCCCGCTCAGGTCGCCTGGACACGGTGGACGGCGCCCAAATGCTCACGCTGGAAAATGGCGAACGCGTTGAAATCAGCCATCAAGCCGATGGCCAGACGCCGCCCATACGCATCAGCAGCTTTGAGGCCTACGGCGCCCGCATCAGCGGCGCCAGCCCGCGCAGCCTGGACGCGGGCTCGCACAAATTCATCTCCACCTGGCGGCTGTTTCAAAACCCCAGCCCCGCCAACCAAGGCGAGATCGCCTGGCGTTTAGGGCTTGTGCTGTCCACCCTGAACATGGTGCTGTTGGCCGTGGCCCTGACCCATGTGAACCCGCGCACAGGCCGCGGCAACAACCTGATCTTGTCCATCTTCATCTTTTTGGTCTACAACAATTTGCTCACCCTGAGCCAAAACTGGGTGCAGACCGGCTTGATCGGCCTGAACACCTTGATGCTGGCTTTGCACGGCGGCGTGTTTGCAGTGGGATTGCTGTGGTTGTTCAAGCGCCACTTGAACCTGAATGTGCCGCGCTTGGCGCGCTGGCCCTCCTGGCGCAAGAGCGAGGCCAGCGCATGAAAAGCATTCGCAAGCTCATTTACGGCGAAACCCTGGCCTCGATCGCGGCAGTGACGCTGGGCTTTTTGGCCTTGTTTTTGTTCTTTGACCTGGTCGACGAGCTGCAAAGCCTGGGCCGGGGCAACCCGCTGGAAGGCGGTGTTTACCAACTCAGGCACGCCCTGCTGTTTGTCACCCTGCTCTTGCCCAGCCGGCTTTATGAGTTGCTGCCCATCTCGGTGCTCATTGGCACCATCATCGTGATGGCCAGGCTCGCGCAAAGCTCCGAATACACCATTTTGCGCACCAGCGGCCTGGGACCGTGGCGGGCCTTGCGCATCTTGCTCACCTTAGGCAGTTTTTTTGTGCTTTTTAGTTTTTTGGTGGGGGACTACGTGGCGCCAGCGGCCGACCGTGCCTCCCAACTGCTCAAAGCCCGCTACCAAAGCCGCGTCATGGTGGGCCAAACCGGGGCCTGGCTGCGTGAAAAAACCGATGTCTCCAGCTTTGTCGTCAACGTCAAATCCTTGTCGCCCGAGAACGCCATGCTCAGCGTGCAAATCTACGAGTTCAATGGCCGCAACCAAGTGATGTCTGTGACCCAGGCCGAGCGGGCGCGCTTTGGCCAGGGCGAGGCCTGGGAGCTCGAAGGCGTGCTGCGCACCGAATTCAGCGCCCCCACCCACCAAGTGGATGCAACCCGCGCGGCAGTCGAGTCTGGCGAAGCGGGGCCGCGCAGCGACCTGCGCATACAGCGCCTCAAAGCCGACACGCTCAGCTGGCCCACGCAAATCACCGCGGAAATGGTCTCTGTGGCCTTGCTGCGGCCTGACCGCATGCGCACCATTGACCTCTTCACCTACATCCGCCACCTGGAAGCCAATGGCCAAACCGCCCAGCGCTATGAAATAGAGTTCTGGAAAAAAGTGTTTTACCCGCTCAGTTGTTTGGTCATGGTGGTGCTGGCCCTGCCCTTTGCCTACCTGAACATGCGCTCGGGCGGCATCGCCACCTATGTATTTGGCGGGGTGATGATTGGAATCAGCTTTTTCTTGCTCAACAACGTGTTTGGCTACATCGGCAACCTCAGCAACTGGCAGCCCTGGTTTGCGGCGGCCGCGCCAGGCCTGTTGTACAGCGCCATTTCACTGACCGCCTTTGGCTGGTTGGTGCTCCGACGATGACATCCTCAAAATGACACAAGCCATTATTTTGTTTGCCCACGGCTCGCGCGACCCCCTGTGGCACAAGCCCATAGAGGCGGTGGCCCAGGCCATTGCCGCGCGCGACGCCCACACCCCCGTGCGCTGCGCCTACCTGGAGCTCAGCCAGCCCAGTTTGCCGGCCGCTGGCGCCGAGTTGGTGGCCAGCGGGGCCCGTCACATTCGCGTGTTTCCCATGTTCCTGGGGGTGGGCAAACATGCCCGCGAAGACCTGCCCGAGCTGATGACCCAACTGCAGGCCCAGCACCCGGACGTGACATTTGAGCTGCTGCCCACGGCCGGCGAGTCACCCCGCCTGACCGCGCTCATGGCCGAACTCGCCCTGGGCTAAGGCACGCTGTTGCTCGGCAGGTGCGAGCGACAGGGCTCTGGCAGAGCACCAGCGTGTTTGCTGGCGGCAGCGTGCAACTTCAACAGCACCCCGCAGACCCATGCGGGTTCATCCATCACAAAAGTGCATAATGAAATCACCAATCAGCACAAAAGAGTTATGAACCTTCATCAATTCCGCTTTGTCCAGGAGGCAGTGCGTCGCAACCTCAACCTGACCGAAACAGCCAAGTCCCTGCACACCTCGCAGCCTGGCGTGTCCAAAGCCATCATTGAGCTGGAAGAGGAGTTGGGTGTGGAAATCTTTGCCCGCCACGGCAAGCGCCTCAAGCGCGTGACCGAGCCGGGCGAGCATGTGCTCAAAAGCATTGAGCTCATCATGCGCGAGGTAGGCAACCTCAAGCGCATTGGTGAGCAGTTCTCGGCCCAAGACAGCGGCACACTGTCCATTGCCACCACCCACACCCAGGCGCGCTACGTGCTGCCCCAGCCGGTGGCCAAACTGCGCCAAGCCTTCCCCAAGGTGAATGTCAGCATGCACCAGGGCTCGCCCGCACAAGTGGCGCGCATGCTCATTGACGAGGTGGCTGAAATTGGCATGGCCACCGAATCCCTCACCCAATACGAAGAATTGGTCACCCTGCCCTGCTACGAATGGCAGCACATGCTGGTGATGCCGCGCGAGAACCCGCTGGCCAACCAGCTCCACATCACCCTGGAAGACCTGGCCAGCCAGCCGCTCATCACCTACCACCCCTCCTTCACGGGTCGCACGCGCATTGACGCCGCTTTTGCCGCCCACAAACTGACCCCCCGGGTGGCGCTGGAAGCGATTGATTCGGACGTGCTCAAAACCTATGTGCGTCTGGGCCTGGGCGTGGGCATCGTGGCCGAAATGGCCATGCGCGACGACCCCGCCAACGGCGATCTGGTGGCCCGCCCGGCTGGCGCCTTGTTTGGCATGAATGTGGCGCGTGTGGCTTTCAAGCGCAGCGCCTACCTGCGCAACTTTGTGTATAAATTTGCCGAGCTGATCAGCGACAAGCTCAGCCACGACACCATCACCCGGGCCATGTCTGGCCGTTTTGACGAGCACGAACTGTCATGAGCGCACTGGCCACCCCCTCCTTGCAAAGCCGCTTGCCCAAGGTGGGTACCACCATCTTCACCGTCATGTCGGCCTTGGCCGCTGAAAAGGGCGCGGTCAACTTAGGCCAAGGCTTTCCAGACTTTGGCTGCGACCCGCAGCTCACAGGCGCTGTGACCGACGCCATGAACGCCGGGCTCAACCAATACCCGCCCATGACCGGCGTGCCTGAGCTGCGCCGTGCCGTCAGCGCCAAAATTCAATCGCTCTACGGCCGCCACTACGACGAAGCCAGCGAAATCACCGTCACCGCAGGCGCCACACAGGCCATATTGACCATCATCTTGGCAGTGGTGCACCCGGGCGACGAGGTCATTGTGCTGGAGCCCTGCTACGACAGCTATGTGCCCAACATCGAGCTGGCAGGCGGCGTGGTGGTGCGTGTGCCGCTCACCCCAGGCAGCTTTCGCCCGGACTTTGACAAGATCGCTGCGGCCCTCTCGCCACGCACCCGCGCCATCCTCATCAACAGCCCTCACAACCCCAGCGCCACCGTGTGGACACGCGCTGAAATGCTGCAACTCCAAGAGCTGCTCGCGCCCACCAACGTGCTGCTGATCTCCGACGAGGTTTACGAGCACATGGTGTTTGATGCGCCGCAGCGCCAGCACCACAGCGCCGCCAGCTTTGTGGGCCTGGCCGCGCGCACATTCATTGTGAGCAGCTTCGGCAAAACCTACCACGTCACCGGCTGGAAAGTCGGCTTTGTGGCCGCCCCTGCCGCGCTGAGTGCCGAGTTCCGCAAGGTGCACCAGTTCAATGTGTTCACCGTCAACACACCCATGCAGCACGCACTGGCGCGCCACATGCAAAGCCCCGCGCCCTACCTGGAGCTGCCGGCCTTTTACCAGCGCAAGCGCGACCTGTTCCGCGCAGGCCTGGAGCACACCCGCTTCAAACTCTTGCCCAGCGAGGGCAGCTACTTTCAGTGCGTGGACATCTCCGCCGTGAGCGACTTGGGCGAGGCTGACTTTTGCAAATGGCTCACCAGCGAAGTGGGCGTGGCCGCCATCCCCTTGTCGGCCTTTTACGGCGATGGTTTTGACCAGCGCGTGGTGCGCTTTTGCTACGCCAAAAAAGACGAGACGCTGAACGCGGCGCTGGCAAGGCTGGCCAAGCTCTGACGGGAGGCCGACCCACCCTTTGCGCCATTGGGACAAAGTCTCGGGCGCCATGGCTGGCCTGACGCTGCTGAGTGGTTTGGACCTGCTGCTGTGGTGGGCAAAAACGACAAGCTACTCCCTGAACAGTGAATACTTTGCGGTCAAGATGGCATTTTTTACAGTCGTCAGCCTATGGATTGTGCTGACCAAAATCTGGATGCGCCGCGCTTTGCGCCATGCGCAGTGGCCGCAAATCCCACCAACTGAGGTCGGGCATGGACTGCGCTTTGATCTCCTGTGTTTAAGGGTGATGTCGCTGTGTGGACTCTGGCTGGCGCATGGCTCATGGGTTTGATCGGCCCGCCAGGCCCATAGGTGCGCACAGCCGGGGAAATTCAGGCTCATGCTGCTGCCCATGACCCACAACCAAATCAGGCGGGCCTTGGCGGGTCTGTCGGCCATTGAGCAGGCTGATGATGGCTTCTCGTCTTTCGGGTTGCGCCTTGTCTATCAAGGGTTGCAGCAGCTGCGTCTCCATGTCTTCGATGACGTCCATCATTTTTCTTGATGACCTGGCCTGTGAGGTCCTGAATTATTCTGTCTCTGACACCGATTGAGATGACCCCGATTTACAAACCTCAGTCTGCAGGGTACTTCATGAGCTTGGCCTACTTCTTGCACGCCATGCTCACTCAACCCGCAGCATCTGTTTCGTTTTTACCCTCGGCGCGGTAACCCGCCAGTACATCATCCCACGGCACCACGCCCACACGCTCGGCCCACTTTGCCCACAGCAAGGCCAAATCGCTCACGATGTCCGGGCTGAAGGCAGCCAAATTGGTCATTTCTGCCCGGTCGGTCTCCATGTCATAAAGCTCCCACTGACTGGGGTACTCGCGCACCAGTTTCCAGCGACCGCGCCTGACAGCGGCGTTGCCTGTGTGCTCCCAATACAAGGTGTGATCGGCCAGTTCCTGGCCACCGCGCAGAACAGACAGCAGGCTTTGGCCTTCGCCTTGCGGAATGTGTCGGTCACTGCAGTTTTCTGGGTAGGGAACCTGCACGGCCTCCAGAATGGTCGGCAACACGTCGGTCAACTGGGATGGCGCCCTGACAATGGCGCCTTTGTCCAGCCCCCCTGCAGGCCAATGCACGATCAGGGGCGTGGAAATGCCGCCCTCATGCGTCCAGCGCTTGTAGAGGCGAAACGGCGTATTGGACAAGTTGGCCCAGGCCCGGCCGTAGCTGGCATAGGTGTCTTCCGGTCCAGGGACGATGGATGGCTCGTTGCCGACTTGCAGTTCACAACCGTTCCGTGGTTTGAGGCGATCCAGGTCAGGCCTGCGTTTGATGAACGCTTCAGCGCTGCCGTCCAGCGGAAGCACTTCAGCACAGGCCCCGTTGTCCGACATGAACAACACCAGGGTGTTTTCGAGCTGACCGCTCTCCTCCAATGTGGCAAGGATGTGGCCGATCCCCTGATCCATTCGATGCACCTGCGCGGCATAGACCTCCATGCGGCGGGCCTCCCAGGCTTTGTGTTGCGCATCTTCCCATGCAGGCTCTTCGGGGTCGCGTTCGCATGTTTTCACTGCATCTGCCAGCAGCCCGGTTTCAGCCAGTCGCTGCATCCGCCGTTCACGCAACACATCCCAGCCTTCGTCGTAACGTCCACGGAATTTAGCAATCTCCTCTTCGCTCGCTTGAAGCGGCCAGTGCGGTGCGGTGTACGCGACATACATGAAAAACGGCTGCTGGAGCTGTGACTTTTCACGCACAAAGGCGCAGGCTTCGTTCGAGATCGCGTCTGTGTAGTAGTAGTCGTGTTGGTCCGTGGCTTCAGCTTCTGCGTTGTGTTCACCGCGGGTCAGCGATGCTGGCTGAAAGTAGGAACAAGAACCCGCGAGCGTTCCGTAAAAGTGATCGAATCCGCGCCGTGTGGGCCATGCATCGTTGACCTGTCGGATATTCGAGGCCAAATGCCACTTGCCGACGAGCGAGGTGGCGTAGCCCGCTGCAGACAGAATTTCGGCAATGGTGATGCAGCGGTCATTGAGGGAGCCCGGGTAGCCATGGGGGCGATCGTCTTTGGTCAAAATGCCGATGCCCGTCTGGTGCGGGTGCAGACCTGTCAACAGCGAAGCCCTTGAAGGGCTGCAGCGGGCGGTGTTGTAGAACTGGGAGAAACGCACACCACCGGCCGCCAGCCGGTCTATATGAGGTGTTTCAATCTCGCTGCCGTAACAACCGATGTCGGAAAAGCCCATGTCATCGGCCAGGATCATGAGTACGTTGGGTTTGTTTGCCATGGGTCTGGGGTTCAATGCTCGCCGTTGGGTGTCCAGGTTCAGTCGAAGCTGATCTTGGCTTTCTTGACGAGTTGACCAATCTGGTCGTAGGACTTCTGCAGGGCTTGGCCATACTCCATGGGCGCAGATGCAAGAGGGGCGAATCCAGCGTTTTCGAGCTGCTGGCGGATTTCAGGCTGTTCCAGGAGCCGCTTTATTTCGCTGTTGATTCGGTTCACGGCAGCGGCAGGCGAGCCCGCCGGCATCAAAAGGCCCCAGTAGTTGCCAAAAGAAAAGCCTGGCACGCCCGACTCCGCAATCGTGGGCACGTTCGGCAGCACCGGAATGCGTTCTGCCGTCACCGCCAGCGCCTTGAGCTTGCCAGCCTTGACCTGGGACAAGGCACTGCCATCGATCAACACGTCGATATGGCCACCGAGCAAGTCATTGAGCGCTGGTGCACCACCGCGGTAAGGCACGTGAGCGATGTCAAGCCCCGCCGCTGCCTGCAAGGCTTCAAGACACAGGTGTCCCATGGTGCCATTGCCAGCGGT
>CANHKH010000111.1 GCA_947460165.1 Comamonadaceae bacterium | reverse complement strand
GCCGAGTTTGCCCAAGACTTGCCCCCCGCTGATGTGTGGATAGAAGCTTTTGGCTGCGACTTGCCTGAGGCCTTTGTGGTCCGCGAGGTGGCCCGCCGCAGCAAGCCGCCCGTGTGGATCAACCTGGAGTACCTGAGCGCAGAGGCGCAAGTGGCTCGCCTGCACGGCCTGCCCTCCCCCGTCATGGGTGGGCCGGCCCAGGGCTGGACCAAGCACTTTTTTTACCCGGGCTTTGGCCCTGGCACAGGCGGCTTGTTGCGCGAGGCCGATTTCGCGGCCCGCCAGCAAGCTTTTGACCGCACCGCTTGGCGCCGCTTGCATGCGCCTGCCCTGCCCGCCCAGGCCCTGCTGCTCAGCTTGTTTTGCTACGAACCGGTAGCGCTCCCCCACTTGCTGCAAGACCTGGCAAGCACACCCAGCCATCTGCTGGTGGCGCCTGGCCGGCCTTTGAAAGCCGTGGAACAGGCGCTGGCCACAGGCATATCGCCACCGAGCTGGACCGCGCAGCCCGCCACCAGCCAGCTCGGCTTTGACCACATGCTCTGGGCTTGCGATGTGAACTTTGTGCGCGGCGAAGACTCGCTGGTGCGCGCCCTCTGGGCTGGGCAAGCCTTGGTCTGGCAGATTTACCCTCAGGATGACAACGCCCACCACGCCAAGTTGGAAGCGTTTTTGGACGTGCTCCAGGCGCCTGAGAGCCTTCGCCACTTTCACCGGGTGTGGAACGGCACAGCGCCTGACCCCCTGCCCAAGCTGGACGCGGCCACCTTGGCGCAATGGAGCGCCTGCGTGAAAGCGGCGCGCCACAAGCTCTGGTCACACACCAGCCTGCTCGATCAACTCATCCAGCATGTGCAAAAGCAGTTGTCCCTGGGGCAGCCGAACTCCCCACAAGCCCAAAGCAGGCTCGGCGGTTAGAATATGAAGTTTGGCATTTCGCCTGAAACCCCACTTTTCAGCCCGCTCTTATGAAAATCGCTCAAGAAATCCGCGCCGGCAACGTCATCATGCACGGCAAAGACCCCATGGTTGTCCTCAAGACCGAATACAGCCGAGGCGGTCGCAACTCAGCGACGGTGCGCATGAAGCTCAAGAGCCTGATTGCCAACTTTGGCACCGAGGTGGTCTTCAAGGCCGACGACAAAATGGACCAGGTCATCCTCGACAAAAAAGAGTGCACCTACTCCTACTTTGCCGACCCCATGTACATCTGCATGGACACCGAATACAACCAATACGAAGTCGAAGCAGAAAACATGGGCGACTCGCTCAACTACCTGCAAGACGGCATGGAACTCGAAGTGGTGTTCTACGACGGCAAAGCCATCTCGGTGGAATTGCCCACCAGCGTTCAGCGCGAAATCACCTGGACCGAGCCCGCCGTCAAGGGCGACACCTCGGGCAAGGTGCTCAAGCCCGCCAAAATTTCCACCGGCTTTGAAATTGGCGTGCCGATTTTTGTGGCCCAGGGCGATGTGGTCGAAATCGACACCCGCACCGGCGAGTACCGCAAGCGCGTCTGAGCTGGCCCCACACCTGCGAAAGGCTCCACACGGGGCCTTTTTTCTTGGCTGTTTGACGCCCTTTGTCCATGAACTTGCTGCTGCGCATCATTGAGGTCATCGTGCCGGTGTTTTTCACCGTGCTGCTTGGCTACCTGTATGCCCGCCGCCACAAGCCGGACATGAAGACCTTCAACCACATCGCGCTCGATGTGTCTGTACCGCTGCTGACCTACTCGGCCCTGGCGTCGAGCAGCTTTCACCTGCAAGAGCACAGCGTGCTGCTGCTGGGCGGCGCCCTCACCGTGGTGGGCGCGGGCCTGCTGGCCTGGCCCTTGGCCCGCCTGACCGGCACCCAGCCGCGCACGCTGGTGCCGGTGGTCATGTTCAACAACTGCGGCAACATGGGCTTGCCGCTGGCGCTGCTGGCCTTTGGTTCCCAAAACATGGGGCCGGCCGTGGCCTTGTTTGCCATCAGCAGCTTGCTGCATTTCTCGCTGGGCGCGCGCATCACCAGCGCCAATGCACGCACCCGCGACCTGCTGCTCAGCCCCCTGATGCTGGCCACTTTGCTGGGTTTTGCCAGCGCCTACACCGAGCTGCGCCCGCCTGAGGTGGTCATCACCAGCATGCGCTTGCTGGGCGATGCGTCCTTGGCCCTGATGCTGTTCACCTTGGGCACCCGACTGACGGCGCTCAACTGGTCCAGCGCGGCCACCGGTGTCTTGGGCGCGGTGGCCAGGCCTCTGTTGGGGCTGGCCGTGGCTCTGCCTTTGGCCTGGGCGCTGGACTTGCAAGGCGTGGCCCGCAGCCAGTTGCTGCTGTTTGCCGCCCTGCCCCCGGCCGTGCTGCAGTTCATCTTGGCCGAGCGCTTCAACCAAGAGCCGGAAAAAGTCGCGGCCATGGTGCTCCTGGGCAACGCCTTGGCCGTGGTTTTTGTGCCCATCGCCTTGTCCATGGGCTTGTAGGGCACTGCGGCTAAGCTGAGCCGTTCCAGTGGGCCAAAATCGGACCATGGAAAACACACAAAATTTGTCAGCCAGCCGCCTGGCCGATGCCTGGGCCGAACTGCAGGTGCAGGCCAACAGTGGCACGGCCTTGCACGCCGACGCCTACCGACTGGCCTTTGCCGACCCCGAATTTTTGCTGCGCCGCGAAACCCGGGGCTTGCGCATGCAACTGGAAATGCTCAAGCCCGACCTGGAGCAGCAGCGCCTGGGCATTGAGCACACCATTGTGGTCTTTGGCAGCGCCCGCTTTGTGCCGCAAGACGTGGCCGAGACTGGCTTGGCCCAAGCGCGTGCGACAGGCCAGGCCCAAGACATCGTGCGGGCCGAGCGCGCGCTGCGCAACTCGGCGCATTACGAGCAGGCCAGGCAATTTGGCAAGCTGGTGGCCGAGCACAGCAAGCACTGCGGCGCGCACGAGCAACTGCACATTTGCACGGGGGGCGGTCCCGGCATCATGGAGGCGGCCAACCGGGGGGCGCACGAGGCGGGCATGGCCAACGTGGGGCTGAACATTGCCCTGCCCCATGAGCAGCATTCCAACCCCTACGTGACGCCTGAGCTGAACTTCAAGTTCCACTACTTTGCGCTGCGCAAGCTGCACTTCATGATGCGAGCCAAGGCCCTGGTGGCTTTTCCGGGTGGTTTTGGCACGCTGGACGAACTGTTTGAGGTCATCACCTTGGTGCAAACACGCAAGGCCAAGCCTGTGCCCATTATTTTGTGCGGCACCAGCTATTGGAAGCGGCTGTTCAACCTGGAGGTGTTGGTGGAAGAAGGCGCCATCTCGCCAGAAGACCTGGACCTCTTCAGCTACCAAGACACGCCCGAGGCAGCTTGGCAGACCATCAAGGACTTCTACAAGCTCTGAGCCGCTTTGCGCTCGGCCAAAGCCTGGCGCAGCGACCACGCCGAGCGCGAACCCAAACCCACGGCCGCCCCCACCACCCAAAACACCCCGGCGCTGCCAATGACGGCGCTGACCGAACCAAACAACACGGGCACCGCCACGCCCGAGGCGGTCACCGCCATCATGCGCAAGCCCAGGGCTTCACCGTGACGATGGGGCGGCGTGATTTGGTGCAAGGTGCTCATGACCATGGGCTGCACCACCCCCAGGGCCATGCCCAGCACCACCGAGCACGCGCCCATGCCCCAGGCCCCGGGCATGAGGGGGTAAACCGCGAACACGGCTGAAGTCACCAGCATGGCGCCGGCGATCACCGCCCATTCCTGCAGGTGCTCGGCCATCAAGGGCATGAGCACGCGAATGCCCGCGGCCGCCAAAGCAAAACCACCCAAAATGGCGCCAATGGCCGAGGCATTCATGCCGCGCTCCACCCCAATGAGGGGAACAATCAGCAGGTGCACGTCCCAGCTCGAGGACACAAACCAGTTCACCAACATGAGTTTGGCAAAACACCGGTCTTTGAGCAGGTCCCAGGCCCTCAAGCTGGCGCCAGCCTCGCTCTTCACAGCTGGGCTGGTGGGCGCCTCCTGAACACGGCGCAGCAGCAGCCAAGTCAGCCAGGGGAACAGCGCCATCAAGGCAAAGGCCGCCTGGTAGCCCAACAAGCTGCCGGGCGCAGGGCCGGCGTGGTCAATCAACAAACCCACGGCCACAGGGCCCACCACGTTGGAGACCGCCGGACCTATGGACAGCCAACTGAAGACTTGGCGCAATTGCGCACCGCCTGCGGCCATGCGGCCCACATGGCGCTGCAGCGCAATCACGGCGCAACCCGCCGAGCCCCCGCACAGCAATGCCGTCAGGCACAGCACCGGGTAAATGGGCCAGACCACAGCCAGCGCTGCGCCCAAGCTGGCCGCCATGATGCTCAGGCGCACCGGCTTGAGCAGGCCATGCCGGTCGGCATAGCGCCCAGCGGGAATGGCCAGCGCCACCTGCGTGAGCCCGAAAAAAGCCAAGAGCACACCCACCGCCGCCGGGCTGTAGCCTTCGCGCAGCATGAGCAAGGGCGCGGCCATGCGGGTGCCCGCCATGGTGGCGTGCAAAAACAGCTGCGCCGAGATCAGCTGAAACAGTTGGGCGCCCAGGGTTTTAATGGGCACGCTCCTCAGTCACGTCATCGCCTGCAGGCGCTGCGTCAACCAGCAGAGCCGGGTCCAGCGGCTGCAGGGGCAGCAAGCGGGCCGACTCGTCCTCGGGCAAGGCCTGCACCTGCTGCAGCGCGCGGCCCATCACGCGGCTGCGGCGCTCGGCGCTGTCCAAGGTGTTGAGCACGGTTTGGGTTTGGGTTTTGATGCGCGCCAAGACCTCGCCAAATTTACCAAACTCGGTTTTGACCGCGCCCAGCACCTGCCAGACCTCGCTGGAGCGTTTTTCCAGCGCCAAGGTGCGAAAGCCCATTTGCAGGGAATTGAGCATGGCCAGCAAGGTGGTGGGGCCGGCCAGCACCACGCGGCAGTCGCGCTGCAGCGACTCGGTCAGGCCAGGCCGGCGCAGCACCTCGGCGTACAGGCCCTCGGTGGGCAAAAACAAAATGGCAAAGTCTGTGGTGTGCGGTGGCGAAATGTATTTCTCGCACATGCTGCGCGCTTCCAGCCGGATGCGGGTCTCCAGGGCCTTGGCCGAGGCCTCGGCCGCAGGCGCATCGGCGCGGCCCTGGGCGTCGAGCAAACGCTCGTAGTCCTCGTTGGGGAACTTGGCATCAATGGGCAACCAGATGCCCTCGCCGCTGCCCAGCCGGCCGGGCAGCTTGATGGCAAAGTCCACGGTGTTTTTGCTGCCGGGCACGGTGGCCACCTGAGCGGCGTACTGCTCCACTGTGAAAACTTGCTCGAGCAAGGCCGCCAGCTGCGTTTCGCCAAAAATGCCCCGGGTTTTGACGTTGCTCAAAAGATGCTTCAAGTCGCCCACGCCTTGCGCCAGGGTCTGCATTTCACCCAGGCCCCGGTGCACTTGCTCGAGCCGCTCGGCCACATGCTTGAAGCTTTCCGTCAAGCGCACTTCCAGCGTGCTTTGCAGCTTTTCGTCCACCGTGGCACGCATTTGGTCCAGCTTTTTCTCGTTGCCTTCTTGCAAGGCGCTCAAGCGCTGCTCCATGGCCACACGAATCTCGGCCAAGCGCTGGCCCTGCAGTTCGGCGAGTTGGCTTTGCTGCTTGGCCAGGTCTTCGGCAAAGCGGCGCAGCGCCTGGTCTTGGGCTTCGCGCGCCTGGGCCAAGCTGTGCCCCAGCGCTTGGCTGCCCGCCTGGGCCTGCTGCGTCAAGGCTTGGGTGGTGGCCTGCAGGGTTTGTGCCACTTGCTGCTGCATGGCCGCCAGTTGCACGCGGAAAGAGTCAATCTGCTCGTTTTGCGTGCGGGCCACGTCGCCAGACTGCGCCAGCAGCGCTTGCTGGAACAGGGTCAGGGTTTGGGCCAGCTCAGACCGCGTGCCCTGGGCACTGGCCTGCACCTCGGCGCGCAGCCCGCGCTCCAAACGCTCGTTGGCGTCTTTGAGCTGCACCATGTCTTGCAGCAAGGCCGCATCGGTGGGGTCGGCCCCGGCGTGCGAACGCTTGAGCAAGAACAGCAAGAGACAAAAACTGGCCAGCGCCAGGGCTGCAAGCAGGCACAGCAGCAAATACTCGGTCATAAACCCTATTGTCGGGCCCCTGGCAGAGTCTGCATGCCCAGCAGCCCGCCTGAGCAGACACAAAAGCGACCGCTCAGCGCGTGCGCGGATCTGGGTTCAAGGGCGTGAGCAGCGGCTGGCCGGTGAAAAAGGCGATCAGGTTGTCGGCGGCCAAACCGGCCATGGCCAGGCGGGTGGGCAGGGTGGCGCTGCCAATGTGCGGGGTCAGCACCACATTGGGCACCTCCAGCAAGCCAGGGTGGACCAGGGGTTCGCCCTCGAACACGTCCAGCCCGGCGGCCGCGATGGTGCGGTTTTTCAGCGCCACGGCCAGGGCCGCGTCGTCCACAATGCCGCCGCGCGCAATGTTCACCAGCGTGGCCGTGGGCTTCATTTGGGCGAGCTCTGCCGCCCCAATGGCGTGGTGAGACGACGCGCTGTAGGGCAGCACCAGCATCAGATGGTCGGCTTGGGCCAGCAGCTCGGCCTTGCTGACATAAAGGGCCTTGCACTCGGCTTCGAGCTGGGGGCTCAGGCGCGAGCGGTTGTGGTAGATGACCTTCATGCCAAAACCCAAGGCGCCTCGGCGGGCAATGGCCTGGCCGATGCGGCCCATGCCCAATATGCCCAGGGTGGAGCCGTGGATGTCGGAGCCGGCAAACATGTCGTAGCTCCAGCGGTTCCACTGGCCGGCGCGCAGAAAATGCTCGCTCTCGGCCATGCGGCGGGCGGTGGCCATCATGAGTGCAAAGCCCAGGTCGGCGGTGGTCTCGGTGAGCACGTCGGGCGCGTTGGTGGCTGCCACACCCGCAGCCGTCATGGCCGGGACGTCAAAGTTGTTGAAGCCCACCGCCATGTTGGCGCAGATGCGCAACTCGGGGCAAGCGGCAAGAAGCTCGGCATCAATGCGGTCGGTGCCGGTGGTGAACACGCCCTGCTTGCCTTGGAGCTTGGCCACCAGCTCAGCTTTGGTGAACAGCACGTCTTCTTGGTTGGCCTCCACCTCGGCCACCGCTTGCAAGCGTTCAATGATCTCTGGGAAGACAGCGCGGGCCATCAATATGTGGGGTTTGGTCATGGTGTTAAAAAATCAGATCAACGGAACCAGATGAGGCTCATGAGGATGAACAAGGGCAAGAGCACCAAGCCCGACCAGGCCATGTAGCCAAAAAAGCTGGGCATGCGTATGCCCCGGTCTTCGGCAATGGCCTTGACCATGAGGTTGGGCGCATTGCCTATGTAGCTGTTGGCCCCCATGAACACGGCGCCCGCAGAAATGGCGGCCAAGGTGGGCGCCAGCGTGGTCATGAGCTCCTGCGCGTTGCCGCCTGCGGTGTTGAAAAACACCAGGTACGTCGGTGCATTGTCTAAAAAGGAGCTGAGAAAGCCCGTGGCCCAAAAATACATGAACGGATCGGGCTGGCCATTGGGCAGCGTGACCGCTTGCACGACGGCCGAAAACGGGCCCGAGGTGCCCGCTTTGAGCATGGCAATCACCGGGATGATGGTGACAAAAATGCCTGCGAACAGCTTGGCCACCTCTTGCATGGGCGCCCAAGAAAAGTCGTTGTCCGCGTGCACTTTGGCGGGCGTCAAGCGCAGAGACACCAGCGTCACCACCACCAGCCCTATGTCGCGCACCATGCCGGGCAAGCCCACCGAGGTGCCGGCGATGTCAAACACCACCTCAGACTTCCAAAAGCCACTCATGAGCACCAAGCCCATGATGGCCAACAGCAGCACAAAATTAAATCCGCCATCAAAACCAATGCGGCTCGTGTCTGGCGTCGGGTCCACGGGCAAGACCTTCTCGCGCTTGAAAAACCAGCTGTCGATCAGCCAAAAAATCAGCAGCAAGCTGCCAATGAGGAACAGCGTTTCAGGCAACAGCGTGCGCACGGTCCAGAAAAAATCAACGCCCTGCAAAAAGCCCAAGAAGAGCGGCGGGTCACCCAGGGGCGTGAGCGAACCGCCTGCATTCGAGACGATGAAAATGAAAAACACAATCACATGCGCCTTGTTCTCGCGCTTGTCGTTGGCGCGTATCAGGGGGCGCAGCATGAGCATGGAGGCGCCCGTGGTGCCCATGAAGCTGGCCAGCACCGCACCAATGAGCAAGATCAAGCAGTTCAAGGCCGGCGTGCCGTGCAAATTGCCGCGAATGTAAATGCCACCTGCCACCGTAAAGAGGGCGGTGAGCAACAAAATAAAGGGGATGTACTCGCCAAACAGCACATGCACCAGCGCCACCCCCGCGCTGCCCAGGCCCTGGCTGAGGGCATAGGGGATCAAAAAAGCCAGCGCCCAGGCGGCCGTGATCTTGCCGTAATGGTGGTGCCACAGTTGGCTGGCCAACAGGGGCAAGACGGCAATGGACAGCAGCACGCCCGCAAAAGGCAGGCCCCACCAGGCCGAGAGTTGGCTGCCATCGAGTTGGGCGGTCCAGCCCAAGGTGGGGCTGAGGGCGGCCAGCATGGACAACAGGGCTTTGATGAAAATAGTCATAAGAGGATGTGTTCCTGGTTCAGCGCGGGCATTGTGCCCAAAACCGATGCGCACAGAACGGGCAGGCGCAGCAAAACCACGTTCATGGGTTTCAGACCGGGTCGCTGATGTCAAACACCTGCCGCAGGTAGGCCAGGTATTTTTCATCCTCGCACATGTTCTTGGACGGCGTGTCCGACAGCTTGGCCACGGGCTGGCCGTTGCAGCGGGTCATCTTGATGACGATTTGCAGCGGCTCGCAGCCCAGGTCGTTGGTCAGGTTGGTGCCTATGCCAAAAGCGAGCTGGCAGCGGCCGCTGAACTGGCGGTACAGCTCTATGGTTTTGGGCACCGTCAGGCTGTCGCTGAAGATCAAGGT
>CANHKH010000110.1 GCA_947460165.1 Comamonadaceae bacterium | reverse complement strand
GGGGCAAAGCCCACCACCAGGCGGACCGGCCTGTCCGGGTAATTGGACTGCGCTGCCGCCAGCGTGCTCAGGCCCAGACCGGCCAGGGCAACGAAGGCGCTGGCGCAGTGCAGGGTGACTCGGCGGGTGAGGCGATGGCCTGGGGTCATGGGCGTTCCTTGAATGTGTTTCGGTAAATCGAAATGTATTGCGTACTATCGAAATAAACTATAGCAGCGCCCAGGCCCAGCGTCGAGGCGGTTTTCCCCATCACCCGTCTTTTGGAGGGCTTTGGTGCGGGTCGGTGCGCACAGCGAACTGAGCAAAGCTGCGCCCGCGCCGGACTGCCCCTTTTCCTGAAGGAGCAGGCCTGCGGTGAGGGTGGAGGCCCGCTGCAGGCAGGCCTCAGGCTTTGGAGGCCGGCGTTTTGGCGCTTTTCACGGCCTTGGTGGCTTTGGCTGTGTTGGCGACCGGGGCTTTGACCGCTGTGTTGGCCTTGCCGCTCTTGCCAGAGGCGCTGCCAGCCCCTTCACGGATGTGGCCCAACAGGCGCTCAATCTGTTCGGCGCAGGCCTGGGCATCGGTGAGCAGCTTGCGCTCATGGGCGCGGGTGGCCAGTGACGCGAGCACCGAGACGTGCACTGCCGCGGTCATGTCGCCTTCTGCGTCGCGAATCGGAATCGCATAACCGATGACGCCTGCCGACGATTCTTCCAGGCTTTTGGCGTAGCCCGTGGCGCGAATGCGCTCGTACTCTTGCGCCAACTCGGCCGGGTCGGTGATGGTGTTGGCCGTCAGCTTGGGCATGGACAGCGTCATGGCCAGCGCCGCCAGTTTTTCGTCGTAAGCCGCAAACAGCTTGCCCGTGGCGGTGCTGTGCATGTAGAGCGGCTCGCCCAGGCGGATGTCCAGCGAAATGCGGTTGGTGCCCAAAATGCGGTCGGCATAGACCACGCGCCGGCCCGAGCGAACACCCAGGTACACATCATCACCAATGTCGCGGGCGAGGTCTTGCAGCGGCCGCCTGGCCAAGGTGCGCACGTCCAGCGACTGAACGGTGCGCAAGGCCAGCGAGACAGTGCGCGGGCCAATCGAGTAGCGCAAGTCCTCGTTGACGACCACCACCTCCGCGCTGACCATGGTTTGCAAGACGTTGTGCACGCTGCTGACAGGCAGCTTCAAGGCGTCTTTGATCTCGGTCAGGCGCAAGCCCTCCTTGTGCGACACCAGCAGGTTAAGAATGTCGAAGGTACGGAGGTATCTGTCAGGATTCATGCTTGAAATTGTAGGTTCATGGCCATGCCGTCCGCATGGCCCAGTGTTGGCGGCCCGAGCTGCAGGCCTGGGCTTGGGGGCTTGTCCGCAGGGTGCGCACGGCTCGGTGAAAAATCCCTGAATCTAAATCATTTTTCTATTTTACGAAAATACAAGCGTTTTTGCCAATTGTCAACTCTGTTCAGAGGCGGGGTATTGCGAACGCTGCTGCCTTGCTCAACAGGCTTGCCCGAGGGCATGAGTTCTGCTAACATTTTCGAAAGTAAAGACAAGATTTCGAAAATTGAGAATTCAGGGACCAGCCAAAGCCGGCCCACTTGTCACATCGGCGCGGCATGCGCCACCCTTCACCCGCTGTCACAGGAGACATTTCGCATGAAGCTCGGCTTCTTCACCATGCCCATGCACCCCATTGGCAAGGATTGGCAGCAATCCCTGCGTGAAGACAGGGAGGCGTTCATCTTGGCCGACGAGTTGGGCTTCGTCGAGGGTTACTGTGGCGAGCATTCCACCGACCCCGAAGAAAACATCACCTCCAGCGCGATTTTCATGGCCACCTTGGCCCATGCGACGCGGCGCATCAAGCTGGGCACGGGCACGCTCAACATGCCCAACCACCACCCGGCGGCGGTGGCCAGCGAAATTGCCATGCTCGACCACCTCTTGGGCGGTCGCTTTATTTTGGGCATCAGCCCGGGCGCGCTCCCCTCCGACGCCGAGGTCTTTGGCAACATGGACATGGCCAGGCCGGCCATGTTTTTGGAGGCCATCAACCAGGTCTTGCAAATTTGGGCGAGCGACCCGCCCTACAACATCCAGGGCCAGTACTGGAACATCAGCTCGGCGCGCACGCACATTCCTGAAACAGGCATGGGCACCATCCCCAAGCCGCTTCAACGCCCGCACCCGCCCATTGTGGTGACGGCGGTGGCGCCCTTCTCGCAGGGCATTGCCGAGGCCGCCGCCCGAGGCTGGGAGCCGATTTCTGCCAACTTTTTGCTGCCCAAGTGGGTGCGCACGCATTGGACCAAGTACGTCGAAGGCTGCGAGCGCAGTGGCCGCGTGGCCGATGCGGCCAACTGGCGGGTGGCCAAAACGGTGTTTGTGGCCGAAGACGACGCCACCGCCAAGGCCTACGCCATGGACCCGGCAGGCCCTTACCACTACTACTACAACACCTTGTTCAAAAAGCTCAAGCGGCGCGGCGCCCTGGGGGTGTTCAAGTCTGACCCCCACATGCCTGACGATCAGGTCACGCTAGAAAGCGTCATGGATCAGTTGGTCATCCATGGCTCGCCAGACCGGGTGGTCGACAAGCTCCATGAGTTGCGCGAAGTCACCGGCGACTTTGGCACCTTGCTGTATGCCGGCGTGGACTGGAAAGACCCGGCGCTGGCCCGCCAGTCCATGACGCTGATGGCCGAGAAGGTGGCCCCCCGCGTGGTCCGCTGAGCAGGCGCACCCCGACCTTTTTGTTCATGCCCACTGCTGAAGTCAGCCCGGACGGCACCCTGGACAGCCGCCAACTGCGAAACGCCCTGGGGCGGTTTCCCACCGGGGTGACCGTCATCACCACCACGGCCCATGGCAAGCGCGAAGGGCTCACGGCCAACTCGTTTTCAGCGCTCTCGCTGGACCCGCCTCTGGTGTTGTGGAGCTTGGGGAGAAAGTCTTCGTCTTTGCCCGGTTTCATGGCCGCCAGCCATTTCGCCATTCAGGTGCTGGCCGGCGACCAGTCGGCACTGTCCCACCGCTTTGCCGTGCCCAGCGCCGACAAGTTCCAAGGTCTGGAAGTGAGCCTGGGCCTGGGCGGCTGCCCCATGCTGGCCGGTACCTTGGCGAGCTTTGAATGCGCCACCGAGCGCACCCTCGATGGCGGCGACCATGTGCTCTTTGTGGGCCGGGTTTTGCGGCTGAGCTTTCGCGATGGCGAGCCTTTGGTGTTCAGCGCCGGACAATACTGCACCGCCTTGCCCATGCACTCTCCCACGGCCGACGCCGACCGCCAGGCGGTCTGGGCGGGCTTGGGCTGAACGCCACTTTGACACCCAAGACACCGGACACCCGCCCATGAGCTTTCAGCCGCCCACCAGCCAGACCATCCCAACCTTGCTGTCGGAGCTGGTCCAGCGCTTTGGCGAGCGCCCCGCCCTGGTGGCCGGGCCGCACCGGCTCAGCTACGCGCAGCTGCGCCGCGAGGTCATGCGCACCGCCGCCGGCTTGCACGCGCTGGGCGTGCGGCGGGGCGACCATGTGGGCATTTTGATGGGCAACCGCCAGGAGTGGGTGTTGGGCTTTTTGGCCTTGCAGCAGCTGGGTGCGGTGTCTGTGGGCCTGAACACCTGGGCCACGCCGCGCGAGTTTGTGTATGCCCTCACCCATGCGCAAATCAGCGTGCTGGTCTGCGTGGACCGCTTCAAGCGCACGCCCTGGCACAGCCAGGTGGCGGCCATGCAGGCCGCCGGTGAGCTGCCCGATTTGCGGCGCACGGTGTGGGTGAGTGCCGATGCGCAGCAGCCCGCTGCGCTCAATGCGGCTGCTTCAGAGCTGGGCTGGGATGCCATGCTGGACCTGGGCCACGACACTGATGCGGCCGTGCTGGAAGCCGCTGGCCTGGCGGCACGCCCCGACGACGTGGCCATGCTGCTCTACACCTCGGGGTCCACCGCGGCGCCCAAGGGCATTTTGCTGCAGCACGGCCATTGGATACGCAACGGCTTTCACATCGGCGAGCGCCAGCATGTGCGCCCTGAAGACCGCTTGTGGTTGGCGGTGTCGCTGTTTTGGAGCTACGGCTGCGTCAACGCCCTGCCCAATTTGCTCACCCATGGCGGCTGCGTGGTCTTGCAAGAGCACTTTGACGCCCAAGAAGGCTTGCGCCTCATCGAGGCCGAGCGCTGCAGCATCATCTACGCCACGCCCAACATCGTGCAGGCCCTGCAAGAGCACCCCAACCGCCCTGGCCGCGACCTGCGCAGCTTGCGCAGCGGCGCCATCATAGGCACGCCCGAGCAAATTCAGCTGGCCATTGACTTGGGTGCCCACGAGATTTGCAATGTCTACGGCCTGAGTGAGACTTATGGCAACTGCGCCGTGATCGACGCGGGCGAGCCGCTGCAGGTGCGCTTGCAGTCGGTGGGCGCGCCGCTGCCCGATGTCACGGTGCGCATCTGCCACATTGAAACCGGCCAGGCGCTGCCCAGCGGCGAGGTGGGCGAGATCCGCATCAAAGGCCCGATGTTCCTGGCCTACCACCGCGAGCCTGAAAAAACCGCCGAGTCCTTTGATGCGGATGGTTTTTTCCACTCCGGCGACCTGGGTTGGCTGGACGCGCAAGGGCGCCTCTACTACCGGGGCAGGCTCAAAGAAATGGTCAAAAGCGGCGGCATCAACATTGCCCCCGTGGAGGTGGAAGAATCGCTGATGCGCTACGCTGGCGTGCGCAGCGCCTACGTCATCGGCGTGCCGCACCCGGTGCTGGACGAAGCCCTGGCCGCCATCGTCATTGCTGAAGCCGGGGTGCAGCTCACACCCGAGGAACTCAAGCGCCATTGCCAGACCGAGCTGGCCGCTTACAAAGTGCCTTTGGTCTACCACTTCACCACCACGGACCGCTTGCCGCTGACCACCACCGGCAAGTTGCAGAAAATGATGCTGCACACTTTGTTGCCCTGACATCCAAGCGATAGGAAAGCCCCCATGCAAGACCGTAACGACACGCTGCCCCACGCCTGGGGCCGCTGGGGCCCCGAAGACGAAGCAGGCGCCTTGAATTTGATTGGCCCCGCGCAGGTGCGCCGGGCGGCGAGCTTGGTGCGCACGGGCCAGGTGGTGGCTTTGGCGCAGCCGCTGTCCAAACGCACCCCGGTGCCCGCCCACCGGTCTGGCCTGCAGCACTTCATGGGCCGCGACGGCGGCGACTATGCCGCAGGCGCCCAGCGACCAGGCGGCTTTTCGTTTGCGGAAGACACGGTGGTCATGCCGCTGCACATAGGCACCCACATTGACGCGCTGTGCCACACCTGGTGCGGCGACGGCCGCATGTTCAACAACTACCGCGAAGAAACCATGCGCAGCACCACGGGCGCTGCGCGCTTGGGCGTGGACAAAATGCCGCCTGCCGTCACGCGCGGGCTGCTGCTCGATGTGGTGGCCCTGCGCGGGCGAACCCTGCACGACGGCGAGGTGGTCACGCGCGAAGACCTTCAAGCGTGCCTCGCCCAAGAAGGCTTGCAGATCGAGCCCGGCGACGTGGTGCTCATCCACACCGGCTGGCTGGCCGCGCAACAAGGCCGGGCCGTGGTCGACTTCAACGCCGAGCCCGGCATTGACCATGAAGCTGGCCTCTGGCTGGCGCAGCAAGACGTGGCCATCATTGGCGCCGACAACTTCGCCATTGAGGTGCTGCCCTTTGCCAAGGGCACGGTGTTCCCGGTGCACCAGTGCGTGATCCGCGACTTTGGCATTCCCCTGCTGGAGGGCATGCAGCTCGAGCCACTGGTGCGCACCGGCCGGCGCGAGTTTTTGTTTGTGGCCGCCGCCTTGCCGATTGTGGGCGCCACCGCCAGTCCCATGACGCCGCTGGCCATTTTGTAATTCAAGCCAAGCCGCCCCCATGATTCCACGCACTTTGTTCAGCGCCGAGCATGAAGCGTTTCGCGACACCGTTCGCCGCTTTATCGAGGCCGAAGTCACCCCCCACCACGCCCAGTGGGAGCACGAGGGGCAGGTGCCCCGCTCGCTCTGGCACAAGGCGGGCGAGCTCGGGCTCTTGCTGTGCAACGCCCCCGAGGCCTACGGCGGCATGGGCGGTGATTTTTTGCACAGCGCCATCTTGATCGAGGAGATGGCGCGCGCCGGCGCCACCGGGCCCACTTTTTACCTGCATTCCGACATCGTCGCGCCTTACTTGGTGGACTTCGGCACCGAGGCGCAAAAGCGCAAGTGGCTGCCCCGCATGGCCACCGGCGAGGTGGTGGTGGCCCTGGGCATGTCCGAGCCTTCGGGTGGCAGCGATGTGCAGTCCATGCGCACCCAGGCCATTCGCGATGGAGACGACTACGTGGTCAACGGGCAAAAGGTGTTCATCACCAATGGCCACAGCGCCGACCTGCTGCTCTTGGCCTGCAAAACCGACCCGCAAGAAAAAGCCCGCGGCGTGAGCTTGCTGCTGGTCGAGACCGACCGCCCGGGTTTTACCCGTGGCCGCCACCTTGAAAAAATAGGCTGCAAGGCGCAAGACACGGCCGAGCTTTTTTTCACCGACTTGCGCGTGCCTGTCTCCAACCTGCTGGGCACCGAAGGCGGCGGCTTTGCGGTGCTGATGACCCAGCTGGCCCAAGAGCGCTTGATCCAGGCCATACGCGCGGTCAGCGCCAGCGAAGCGGCGCTGGAGTGGACCCGCAGCTACGTGGCCGAGCGCAAGATGTTTGGCCAGCACCTGTCAGACTTTCAAAACACCCGCTTCACCCTGGCCGACTTGCACGCCCAGGTGCTGGCCCAACGGACTTTTGTGGACCGCTGCATGGCCTTGCATGTGCAGGGCCAGCTCGACGCGGTCGATGCCGCCGCCTGCAAGCTCGTCACCACCGATTTGCAGTTCAAGGTCATGGACCAGTGCCTGCAGTTCTTTGGCGGTTGGGGCTATATGTGGGAGTACCCGATTGCCCGCGCCTTTGCCGATGCCCGCATGTGCCGCATAGGCGGCGGCACGGCCGAGGTGATGAAGCAAATCGTGGCCAACGCCATCTTGCCCAAAGTGGCGCGCAAGCCCAGCTGAGCGCCCAGTGACCTGGATGCAACGCAGCCCATGAGCCTCAAGGACAAGGCCTGTGTCACCGGCATAGGCGAGACGGTCTACACGCGCGGCTCCAGCAGCAGCGCTTTTGAGCTGCAGCTGCAAGCCTCGCTCTCGGCCATTGCCGATGCCGGGCTCCAGCCGGCGCAGATCGACGGCGTGATTCCGATAGGCATCGTCAGCGGCACGGCCGATGACTTCATAGACAACTTTGGCATCTCTGACCTCAAGTTCTCCACCCTGGTGCCCCACGGCGGCGCCAGCCCGGTGATGGCTTTGCAAAGCGCCGCCGCCGCCGTGGCCGCCGGGGTCTGCAGCCATGTGCTGATCACCTTTGGCCGCAACGTCACGGCCGCGGCGCAAACCCGTGCGGGCGCCCGCATCCATGCCATGCCGGCTTTTCACTTTGTCACCGAGTTCGAATACCCCTTTGGCGCCATTGCACCGGCCCAGCTCTACGCCCCCATGGCGCGCCGGCACATGGAGCTTTACGGCACCACCGAGGCGCACTTTGCAGAGGTGGCCATCGCCTGCCGAGAGCATGCGCTGCGCAACAGCAACGCCCTCATGAAAAAGCCCATCACGCTGGAGGACCACCAGCGCTCGCGCATGATCGCCGACCCCTTTCGCCTGCTGGACTGCAGCTTGGAGAGCGACGGCGGTGCGGCCATCGTGGTCTCGGCTGCCGACCAGGCGGCCGACATGCGCCAGCGCCGGGTTTACATCTCGGGCGTGGCCGAGGGCCACCCCGACTCACCCGGCTCCATCACCCAGCGCCCGGACATGACCAGCTTGGGCCTGGCCAAGTGCGCGCAGCGGGCTTTTCGCATGGCCGGTGTCACGCCCCAAGACATGGACCTGATCGAAATTTACGACTGCTTCACCTACGCCGTCATTCGCCAGCTGGAAGACCTGGGCTTTTGCGCCAAAGGCGAGGGCGGCCCCTTCATTGCCGACGGTCGGCTGCGCCCGGGCGGCGCGCTGCCCACCAACACCCACGGCGGCCTGCTCTCGCAAGCCCATGTGTGGGGCTTGAACCATGTGGTGGAGCTGACCCGGCAGCTGCGCGGCCAGGCCGGGCTGGCCCAGGTGCCAGGGGCCGAGCTTGGCCTGGTCACCGGCTATGGCGACATGGGCGACGGCGCCGTGGCGATTTTGCGCAGGGGCTGAGATGAGCGAGCTTGCCACAGACAGCACCAGCCCAACCCCGGCCAAACCCCAGCCCGTGCCCAGCGCGCTGACGCAGCCTTATTGGGACGCCGCCCGCCGTGGCCAGCTGGTGCTGCAGCAGTGCAGCGCCTGCGCCACCATTCGCCATTACCCGCGCTTGCTGTGCGCCCACTGCCACAGCGCAGACGCGCACTGGACCCCGGCCAGCGGGCGGGGCCACATTCACAGCTGGACGGTGTGCCACCATGTGTTTCACCCCGGCTTTGCTGCCGATGTGCCTTATGTGTTGGTCACGGTGGACTTGCAAGAGGGCGTGCGCGCCTTGGGCCGCTGGCGCGGCAACAAGCTCGCCATAGGGCTGCCGGTGCGTGGCTGTTTCGAGGCCATGGGGGATGTGGCGCAGCTGGTTTTCTCACCAGAACCGTCGCAAGATAATTCATAAACACGAAATTAAATTCGAAAAATGCAATAATTCGAGCCTCGTTGCGCTACCCATCTCCACGATCATGTCGCTGCGATCTCAACCACTTGTCCATGTCCGACTTCCGCGCTGCAGCCCCCACCCACACCGAGCCCACCGAGCCCATCGCCCAGGTGGCCAGTGACGAGCCTGCGACCAAGGTGCTGGCCGGTGTGCGCCAGCTCATCTTGGATGCCCACCCCTCGGCCCAGGGCATCGCCTTGACCGGCCTGCTCAGAAGCGCCGGTGGCTTGTCGCGCGAGAACTGGTCGTTTGACGCCGCCTGGACCGACGCGCAAGGCGCG
>CANHKH010000109.1 GCA_947460165.1 Comamonadaceae bacterium | reverse complement strand
AGCCAACTCACCCAGCTTGGCGCACAGATCGAACATGCGCGTCTTGACCGGCTTGCCGTCGAAGAAGCCGGTGCGGTACTTCACGTCCACGCCGTAGGCGCTGGTGTCCTGGCTGATGACCAGCAGCTCTTTCACGCCACCTTCAAACAGCGCGCGGGCCTCGTTCAGCACATCGCCAATCGGGCGGGATACCAGATCGCCACGCATGGACGGGATGATGCAAAAAGTACAGCGGTGGTTGCAGCCCTCGCTGATCTTGAGGTAGGCGTAATGCCGGGGGGTGAGCTTGATGCCGGCCACGCCAAAAGACTGCGGCACCAAATCCACAAACGGGTCGTGGGGCTTGGGCAGGTTCAGGTGCACCGCGTCCATCACCTCCTGGGTGGCGTGCGGGCCGGTCACGGCGAGCACGCTGGGGTGCAGGCTCTTGACCAGGTTGCTGCCGCCTTCGGCTGTTTTGGCGCCCAGGCAGCCCGTCACGATGACCCGGCCGTTTTCGGCCAAGGCCTCGCCAATGGTGTCCAAGCTTTCCTTGATGGCCTCGTCAATGAAGCCGCAGGTGTTGACGATCACCAAATCCGCGCCCTCAAAGGTTTTGGAGGTTTGGTAGCCCTCGGCGCTGAGCTGGGTGAGGATGAGCTCCGAATCGGTCAAGGCCTTGGGGCAGCCGAGCGAGACAAAGCCCACGCGCGGTGCGGCTGGGGGGGCCTTCACGGCGGCGGAGGTGACAGGGGCGACATCGTTCATGGCCTGATTGTCTCAGAGCCTCTACAGTGTCAACTTTTCAAATAAAGAGGACAGACCATGATTCTTGAACTCGCCGACATCCGCATTCACCCCGGCCAGCAAGCCGCTTTTGACCTGGCCATTGAAAAAGGGCTGACCGAGGTCATTGCCAAGGCCAAGGGTTGCCGGGGTTTCAAGGTGAACCGGGGCATGGAGTCGCCCGAGCGCTATATCTTGCAGGTGTTCTGGGACACGCTGGAAAACCACACGGTGGATTTTCGCCAGTCGCCGGCCTTTGCAGACTGGCGCGCCATCGTCGGCCCCTTCTTTGCCGCCCCGCCTGCGGTGGAGCACTTTGTCTTGGTGGCCAAGTCGGCTTGAGGCTGGGCAGGGTCAGCGTGAGCTGACCGTCTGCGGCGCATCATGCGGCGATTCATGCGCCGCCACCAGCTTGCCCAGCAGCTCGACCAGCTGCTCACGCTCGGCCTGGCTCAGGGGCGCCACCAGGCGTTCTTGGGTGTTGCTGGCCGGGCGCTTCATTTGCAGGGCCACCGCTTGCCCCGCGTCCGTGATCCACAGCCGCTTGCGCCGCCGGTCTTGCTCGTCGGCCTCGCGGCGTATCCAGCCCTTGGATTCGAGCCGGGCAATCACCGAGCCGGAGGTGGCGGCATCAAAAGCCACCCGCGAGGCCAAGGTCACTTGGTCCTGGCCTGGGTCGTCCATCAAGGCGTTGAGCATGGCAAATTGCACAGGCGTGACGCCAAAGTCGTCTGCCTCTTCCATGAAGAGGGAGACAGACAACTGGTGCGCGCGCCTGATCAAATGGGCCGGCGCCCTGCCAAAATCAAAACTCTTGATCATGAACCACAGTGTAAAGCGCGGCCTTCAAGCGGCTGGGCCTGCGCGCCTGTCACCTGGGTGAAACCCACCATGGGCCGGGGGGCGGCAAGCTGTTTAAATGCCTTTTCAAGCTCATTTTCGGTCCGGACCCCATGAACTACACCCATCCCCTGCCCGCCCCCATCACTGTGCCCATGGTGGGCTCAGACCTGCAATTTCCCGTGCACCGCATTTACTGCGTGGGCCGCAATTACGTGGAACACGCCAAAGAAATGGGTTTTACCGGCCGGGAGCCGCCTTTTTTCTTTTTGAAGCCGGCCGACGCGCTGGTGGTGGTGCCGCCAGGCCAGACCGGCACCATGGCCTACCCGCCCATGACGCAGAGCTTTCACCATGAAATTGAGCTGGTGGTGGCCATTGGCGTGGGCGGGAAAAACATTGCGGCGGCCGACGCGGCCCGCCACATTGCCGGCTACGCCGTGGGCCTGGACATGACGCGCCGCGACCTGCAAAACGAGATGAAAAAGCAAGGCCGCCCCTGGTGCATAGGCAAGGCCTTTGACCAATCGGCGCCCATGGGCCCCATCACCCCCGCCGCGCTGGTGCCGGCCATCGCCGAGGCCGAGATTTACGTGCAAGTCAACGGCCAAGACCGCCAACGCAGCCACATTGACAAGCTGATCTGGAACGTGGCCGAGACCATTGAACACCTCTCGGCGGCCTGGGAATTGCTGCCCGGCGACCTGATTTTCACGGGCACGCCTGAGGGTGTGGCCGCCGTGGTGCGCGGCGACACCTTGGAAGGCGGCATCACCGGCCTGGGCACGCTCAGCGTCAAGGTGGTCTGAAACCCCTTTCGCCAGCTTTGTCAATGGCCGAGCTCAGCCCGAAAGCCCACTAAACTGCCGCCATGCAGCGCCCTCTTCTCAAGCATTGCCGCGAATGCGGCTCGGCCATCGCCTACCGCCTGCCGGACGACGGTGACACCCGGGAACGGGCCATTTGCACGGTGTGCCACACCGTGCACTATGAAAACCCGCTCAATGTGGTGGGCACCGTGCCCTGGTGGGGCGAGACGGGCGAGCAAATTTTGCTGTGCAAGCGCAACATCGAGCCGCGCCGGGGCAAGTGGACGCTGCCCGCCGGCTTCATGGAGCACGGGGAAACCACCTCGCAAGGCGCAGCCCGCGAAACCGACGAAGAGGCCGGCGCCAGCATTGAGCTGCAAGACCTGTTCACGGTCATGAACGTGGTTCGTGTGGGCCAAGTTCACCTGTTTTACAGAGCACGCCTGCTCAGCACGCACTTCAACCCCGGGCATGAGACCATGGAAGCGCGGCTTTTCACGGAAGACGAAATTCCCTGGGACGAAATTGCCTTTCGCACCGTGCGCGATACGCTGGAGCGCTACTTTGACGACAGGCGCCGCGGCCACTGGGGCGTGCACACCATAGACATCGCCTGACACCCCGGGCCAGCCCCGGGTTCTGCGGGTCGGCTTTTCCCACCTATTTGACCGATGTTGCGGGCTGCGGCCCGCGCGAGAGCTTTTCATGTTCAAGACCATTTCCTTTTACCGCCTGGAAAACTTCCAAAGTCCAGACCTCGACGCCTTGGAGCAGGCCATGGCGGGCGGCGCCTTTGTGCCCTGCACGCCCACCCAACCCGAGTCCAGCGGCTGGGTGGCGCCGCGCGGCAAGAAAAGCGTGGCGCTGGCCGAGCGCGTGGGCGGGCACCTGCTGCTGCAGTTGTGCACCGAGCGCCGCGCCCTGCCGGCCTCGGCCATCAATGCGGCGCTGGAAGAGCGCATTGAAAAGTACAAAGAAGAAACCGGCCGCGAGCGTGTGGGCGGCAAAATGAAAAAGCAGTTCAAAGAAGAGGTGGTCCAGGACCTGCTGCCGCGCGCTTTTTCCAAACGCGCCAGCACCCTGGTGTGGCTGGACGCCGAGCACCAAATGCTGGTGCTCAACACCAACTCGAATGCGGTCAGCGACAAAGTCATCAGCCTGTTGATAGACGCGCTGGCCAACCTGCCTGGGCGCAACGCCAGTTTCATCGTCAAGCCCGTGCAAACCCAGCTCGCGCCCGCCACCTGCATGGCCCAGTGGCTGAGCAGCCGCGACGCCCCACCCGGCTTCACGGTGGACCAAGACTGCGAGCTCAAAACGCCAGATGACCGCAAGTCCAGCGTGCGCTACGCCCGCCACACCCTGGAAATTGACGAAATCAGCCAACACATCACCGAAGGCAAGCTGCCCACCCAGTTGGCCATGACCTGGAACAGCCGGGTGTCGTTTGTGCTGAACGACAAAGGCCAGGTCAAAAAAATCAAGCTGCTCGACGTGGTGATGGAAGGTGTCAAGGAGTCTGGCGAGGACGGCTTTGACGCCGACGCGGCCATTGCCACCGGCGAGCTGTGCCAACTCATTCCCGACTTGCTCGACGCTCTGGGCGGCGAGCTGGACCCCCTGGCTGCGCCCGCTGCCCCAGCGGTGTCCGCTGCGCCAGCCTTGAGCCCCGCAGCCCCGGGCACCGCAACGCCGACCCCGCCTTGGGAAGACGCTGCGGCCTGAGGCCCAGGCCAGTCCGTGGCCCTCAAGCCGGGCGGCACTTGCCCGCGTACTTGAACCTGTGCGTTTTGCCCGACAGCGCCACATCATGGTGGGCGCTGAGCTCCATGCTGCCGCGCTCGATCACGATCTCGGTTTCACGCTGGGTGCTGCGCTCTTGCCGCCTGGCCCCGACCCGCGAGCCGGAGTTGAGGTTCACGCCCTTGAAGTCCTCGCTCTCCAAGGTGCTCACCCGCATCTCGTAATAGGTCGGCCCGGCCACCTTGAAGTACAAGTGCCGGCCAATGAGCTGCAGTTCCACCGTGACCTGGGCGGGCGCGACTTTGGGCACCGCGTCGGCAAACTTGCCGTCCACCTCGCAGCGCAGCTTGAAAGTTTCAGCCCACGCCCCTGACAGGCCCAGCAGCCCCAGGCCCAGCATGAGCGCCGTGTGTTTGCAGTTCAGTCTCGGGGCCATGGGCACCTTTTGAGTTTGTTTTTTGCAAACTGTAGCAAAGGTGACGCCCAGCCCCCCTGCCCGCCGTCTGGCGGAACACGCTCAGCCACAATCAGCGCCATGTCCACCGTGCTCTACACCCAAGAAGTTCTCACCCCACCCATGCCCTCTGCCACCGTGATGGTGCTCAGGGACAGTGACCAGGGCATAGAGGTGCTGCTGGTCAAGCGCCACAGCAAATCCAAGGTGCTGGGCGGCATGCATGTGTTTCCAGGCGGCAAGCTCGACACAGCAGACTGCAGCGTGCCAGCCGAGCGCCTGGACCAGCCGCCCCAGGCGCTCCAGCAGGCCCTGGGCGAGGCGGGCTTGGACGAGGCCACCGCCTGCGGGCTGCATGTGGCCGCGCTGCGCGAAACCATGGAGGAGTGCGGGCTGTTCATTCACGGCAACCACGACAGCCGCCTGCCCAGCCAGTTGCGCCAACGCCTGCAAGCGGGTGAGTCTTTCTTGGCAGCCACCGAGGCCATGGGCTTGGCCCTGCCGACGCGGCAGATCCGGCCTTGGTCGCGCTGGATCACGCCGCGCAAACCCAGCCTGATGGACAGGCGCTTTGACACCCGCTTTTTTGTCGCCCTGGCCCCCTCAGACCATGAGGCGGTGCACGATGCCCACGAAGTCACCGAAGCCGAGTGGCTGCGGCCGGAGACCGCGCTGCGCCGCTACTGGGCCGGTCACATGGGGCTGGCGGCTGCGCAAATCATCAGCCTCATGCAACTCATGCGGCATCGCCTGGCCGCCGACGTGATGCAACACGCCCAAAGCCAGCCGCCCATACACGTTTTGCCAGAGCCTTTTGACATCGACGGCCACCGCGTGCTGTGCTACCCCGGGGATTCACAGCACCCAACCAAGGTGGCCGCCTGGGCTGGCCCGACACGCCTGACCTGGCGCAACGAGCGCTTCGAGCCCGAAGGCGGCCTGGACGCCTACCTGAACGCGCACCTGGTTTGATGCGAGCTGGCCTGAGGCCCGCTGTTCAGCGGCCCTGGGCCAATTGCCACAAGGTGGACGAGCGCGAGCCACTGCGGCAGTAGGCCAGCACCGGCCCGGGCAACTCGGCCAAGAGCTTGGCCATGGCCGCCACATCGGCCTGGCCGATGTTGCTGGGGATCACCGGCAAATGGCGCGCCTGCAAACCCGCTTGGGCTGCCGCCTGCGCCACCGCCTCAAAGCTGGGCTGGCCGTCGCCCTCGTCGTCGGGCCGGTTGCAGATGATGGACTTGTAGCCCGCCGCCGCGATGGCCTGTACGTCTTCAGGTGAAATTTGCGGGGCCACGGCAAAGGCGGGGCTCAAAGCTTGGATGGACATGGTGTTCTCCTGTGGTGTGAAGTCAGCGCAAAGGCAGGCCGACAAGGCCAGCCATGCGCGACAAAGAAAACACAATTGTCGGCCAAGGCGGTCACCGAAAAAACTGGGGATGGACAGTCAAAAAAGTCACGCCCGCTGACGGGCCCCATTCGCCCGCAGACTGGCTCTGCAAAACCCGAACACCAGGGTTGCCGACAACACTCAGCGCGATGACACGCAGTGCATCACGAAATGGGTCCAATCGTCGGCATTGACCGCGCCAAAGCTCTGGTAGCTGACCTCGCCGTCCTCTTGCACGGTGCGCACAGCCATGCCCTCGATCAGCCCGGCCTCGGCCATGCGCGCCAGCTGCGAGAGTTGCTCTATGGCGTCTTGGTGGTCCTGAGAGGTCGCCACGCTGAAAGAAAGAATCTGCCTGGAAGCTTTGATGTGGTCCATCGGGTTCACCCCTGTCGTGAAGCGGCAAAGAACCGGGAGCCCCAAGGCCCCCGCCGTTCTTGCATTTCAGGGCTTGGCGCCAGTCCCCACCCTAGGACAGTGCAGCTGCAGGGCCTAAGCCTTTGCCCCCAGCACGCCTGCGCGGCAGGCCGACCGCGCTCAGTCCAGCGCCAACCAAACGCGGCCAGCTTCTATCTTGACCGGGTAGGTCTTGATGGGCTCGGACACCGGGGCGCAGCTGGGCTGGCCGGTGCGCACGTCAAACCTGCCTTGGTGCAGAGGGCACTCAATCTCGTGCCCCTCCAAAAAGCCCTCGCACAGGCGGGCATTGCCGTGGGTGCACAGGTTGTCGCTGGCATAGGGCTGGCCATCCACGCCGTAAATAGCGATGTCGCGGCCTTGCACCTCGACCGGCCACACGTCGCCCTGCGGCAGCTCGTCCTCGGCCATCACGTCATGCCATTGCAAATCGCTCATGGAATCCTTGCCTTTCAAAGGGGGTAGATGATGGAGTTGGGGATCATCTCGCTGTCGTAAATCACCAGCCGGCTTTGGAACTTCAGACCCGCCTCGGTGCTGACAATGCGGTCCAGCGTGCGGCCCACGTTAAAGACCGTGCTCAGCTTGGACAGCTTGGTGCGAAACACCGCGTAATTGGACTCGCAGTCGTAGACACCGCCCTCGGCCGCGCGCACCAGCGGCGCGCCCAGCACATGGCGCTGGTAGTAAGGGTCGTGGAACAAGGTTTCTTGAATGCCGTACGCCCTGTCTTTGAGCGCGCCTTTGCTCTCAAAGAACATGGTGGCCAGGGGAAAGCCGCGTTCGTGGTTTTCACGCGGCTGCAGGCGGTAGGTGCACTCGTCGGTGAACATCTCCACCCAGCGGTCCCAGTCGCCCGCGTCCACCGCGCTGGCGTAGTCGGCGTAGAGCTGTTGTATGGCCAGGTACTGGGCAAAATCTAAGTTGACAGCGTGGGACATGCTTCAAGCCTCCATCACTTTGCGCCAGTAGGCGTACATGCCGCGAATCAAGGTCTCGGTGACCATGTGGTCGGTGTTTTCCACCGTGCGCCCGCCCAGCTCGGCCAAGGTGCGGTGCGAGGGTTTGCTCTCAAAGGCCTCTTGCGAGAACTCGATCACCTCGCCGTCGTCGGCCGAGACAAAGCCTGCCGGACCAAACAAATTGGCCTGGCGCAGGCGGCGCTCCTCCATCTCGGGGCTGTCGTCTTCAAAGCCAAAGTGCGTCCAAACAAAGTCAAACGCGCCGTGCCCGTCGGGCTGGATGTGGCGGGTGGACACGCTGTTGACCTGCTGCTGCAAGATCACGCTGGGGAAAATCGTGGTCATCACCGCGCTGGGACCGTTCCACCAGGCCTCGGGCACGATGTCAATAAAGCGCTTGTCGTGCAGCTCCAAGCTGGCCTTGAAGCTAGACACCTGGGTGACCTGGTCGGCCTGGCCGGCCGTGCCGCGGGTGGAAATCATGGCGGCGTGGCGAAACTGCTCGTCCATCACCAGCTTGGACTTGTTGTCGGCGCGCCAAAGCCCAAAGGTCACAAACCAGGTGTGCAAGAGCCCCGGGTGGTAAGGGTCTTTGATGTTTTCTTGCATCAGCTTCCAGTTGCCCGGAATGCGCTGGCGGTTGTAGCCCAGTATCTTGAGCTGGCGGCCGTTGAAGAGGCGGTCAAAGTAGCCCAGGATCTCGGGGCCCAAAAACTCTTCAAAAGGCTGCACATTCTCGTCAAACGAGGCAAACACCACGCCGCCCCGCCTGGCCACCTTGAGCTTGGTCAGGGCGTGATCGCCAGTGTTGAAGTCGGCCGGCATGCCGCCGTTGACCTTGCCGTCTTGCTTGACGCCGCGCCTGAAGGGCACGCCCTGCAAGTCGCCTTTCAAGGTGTAGCTCCACTGGTGGTAGGGGCAAACAAACTCTTTGACGCTGCCGTGGCGCTCGCGGCAAAAGCGCATGCCGCGGTGGGCGCAGACGTTTTCAATCACGCTGATCTCGTCGTCTGCGCTGCGCGTCATGATCACCGAGCGCTCGCCCACCACCGTGCGCTTGTAGTCGCCCACCTTGGGGATTTCAGCCTCCAGGCCCACGTAGTTCCAGTGGGCTTGGTAAAAAAACCGCTCCAACTCCTTTTTATGCAGCGCCTCGTCGGTGTAGACCTGAAAGGGAATGCGGCTGGTGCCATCGCTTTCCCAGTGCAGCTCGTCGGGAAAAGTGGGGGGCTGGCTCATGCGTGTGTCCTCTTGAAAGGCAAAGATTGGACGCATGGTAAACAAGTCAGCACCATCATCCAATAGAAAGCCATCAATAATTATCATCACTCAAAATGATGGCTGCACATGAAACCCGAACGCCTGGACCTGAACCTGTTGGACGTGTTCAACCACTTGCTGCAAGAGCGCCGGGTCTCGCGCGTGGCGCTCAAGCTGGGCGTCTCACAGCCCGCCGTGAGCAACGCGCTGGCCCGGCTGCGCAAGCTTTTGGGTGACGAGCTGTTTGTGCGCACCTCGGGCGGCATGGCGCCCACACCCTATGCCGAGCAGCTGGGCCAAACTGTGGGCCAGGCCCTGGGGCTGATCCGCTCGGCGCTGCAGCAGCCGCGCCAGTTCGAGCCCGCC
>CANHKH010000108.1 GCA_947460165.1 Comamonadaceae bacterium | reverse complement strand
TCATGTGGTCTTTGGCCATCTCGCCGCTGACCACCAGGCGCGCGCGCAGCACCTCGGGAAAGCGCTTGGCCACCTCGGCCACCTGGGCCGGGTGCACAAACATGCCTTTGACCTTGGTGGTCTGGTCGGCGCGGCCCATCCAGCCCTTGATGCGGCTGTTGGTTCGTCCGCTGGGGCAGGTCCCGGGCAGCACGGCCGAGAGGTCGCCCGTGCCAAAGCGGACCAGCGGGTAATGCGGGTTGAGCGTGGTCACCACCAACTCGCCCACCTCGCCCTCGGGCAGCACATCGCCCGTGCCCGGGCGCACGATCTCGACGATCACGCCTTCATCCACCAGCAAGCCCTCGCGGGAGGCGGTCTCGTAGGCAATCAGCCCCAAGTCGGCCGTGGCATAGCACTGGTAAACGGCCACGCCCTGGGCAACGAACCAGTCGCGCAGGCTGGGCGGGCAGGCCTCGCCACTGACCAGGCCTTTTTTGAGCGATGAGATGTCCACCCCGGTTTCTTTGGCTTTTTCCAGCAAGATGCGCAAAAAGCTGGGCGTGCCGCAGTAGCCCTGGGGTTGCAGGTCCACGATGGCGGCGAGCTGCTGCTCGGTTTGGCCGGTGCCCGCGGGGAACACGGTGCAACCCACGGCGTGGGCGCCAGACTCCATCATGAAGGCGCCTGGCGTCATGTGGTAGCTGAAGGCGTTGTGCATCAAATCGCCCTGGCGAAAACCGGCGGCAAACACGGCGCGGCCTGTGCGCCAGTAGTCGCGGGCGGCCACGTCGGGCTCGTAAATCGGGCCGGGCGAGGCAAAAATGCGCGGCATCTGCGGGCCACGGACCACGGCGGCAAAGCCACCAAAGGCGTCTTGCGGGCGGCCCGCTTGTTGCAAGGCCAGCAGCTCGTGTTTGCGCGTCACCGGCACATCCGCCAGCGCCTGACGGGAGGTGATGCGCTCGGCCTCCACGCCTGCAAGCCGGCTGGCCATGGCCCGGCTGTGCTGCTGGGCCTGGCGAATTTGCGCAGGGAGTGCGGCCATGAGCGCGGCTTCACGCTGCGCGGCAGGGCGGGTTTCAAGGGTGTCGTAATGCGTGGACATGATTTTTGCTTTTAAGCCAGCCAGCGTTTGCGGCGCTTGTAGCTTTTGATGTCTTTGAAACTTTTGCGTTCGCTGCCGCCCACGCCCAGGTAAAACTCCTTGACGTCTTCGTTGTTGGCCAAATCAGCGGCCGCGCCGTCCATCACCACGCGCCCGCTCTCCATGATGTAGCCGTAGTCGGCGTATTTCAGGGCCATGTTGGTGTTTTGCTCGGCCAGCAAAAAGGTGACTTTTTCTTTTTGGTTCAGGTCTTTGACGATCTCAAACACCTCCTCCACGATTTGTGGCGCCAAGCCCATGGAGGGCTCGTCGAGCAGCACCATGTTGGGGTTGGCCATGAGGGCGCGGCCAATGGCGCACATTTGCTGCTCGCCGCCCGAGGTGTAGGCCGCCTGCGAACTGCGCCGGGTTTTCAGGCGCGGAAAGTAGGTGTAGACCTTGTCTAGGTTGGCGGCCACCTCGCCTTTGTCTTTGCGGGTGTAGCTGCCGGTCATCAGGTTCTCGTCAATGGTCAGGTGGGCAAAGCAGTGCCGCCCTTCCATGACCTGCACCACACCGCGCTGCACCAGGTCGGCGGGCGAGAGGTTTTCAATGCGCTCGCCGCGCAGCTCAATGCTGCCCTTGGTGACTGCACCGCGCTCGCCGGCCAGAAGGTTGGACACTGCCCGCAAAGTGGTGGTTTTGCCTGCGCCATTGCCACCCAAGATGGCCACAATGCCGCCCTCGGGCACCTGCAGCGACACGCCTTTGAGCACCAAGATCACATGGTTGTAGATGACCTCGATGCCATTGACATTCAGAACAATGGGGGGCGTGGAGGCGGTGGGGGGAGCGCTCATGGTGGTTTCCTCGTTGACCATTGGCAAAGCCGGGGAGACCGGCCTTGCCAATGGCCGCTGGCCAAGGCCAGCGACTTCAAGCCTGAGCCTCAAACGCCTGCCCCCGTGCAGAGGGCAGGCGTGCAGGGCCTCAGGGCTGCATCAAGACTGGCAGTCTTGCGTGGTGCGGCGGGTCAGCTTTTTGTCGCTCAGGTACTTCTCTGCACCGGCCTTGACCATGGGCTTGATGATTTGCTCATCGGCCTGGTACCAATCGGAGCTAAAGCCCCACTTGCTGCCGTCCCAGGTGTGCACGCGGGCCCAGGTGGAACCCATGTGGTCGGCGCAGCTGGTGGACAGGGGACGCATCAGGTCGGTAAAGCCCAGCGCGTCCAGGCGTTTTTGGTCCAGCGCCAGGTTTTCCAGGCCCCAGCGCACCTGCTCGGGCGTCATGACCTTGCCTTTGCCAAATCGCTCTTGCGCACGGCGCACGGCTTCCACCGACAGCATCTGGATGATCAGGCCACGGGTGTAGAGCACACTGCCCACCTCGTCTTTGGGCCCGGTGCCCTGGCCTTTGCCATGCACATGCTTCATGATGTCTTGGATCACCTTGGACTGCGTGCCGTAGCCGTTCAGAGCCAAGGCGTTATAGCCCTTGGCGCCTTCACCCACGTCTTTGACGTCAGGCTCGGCACCGGCCCACCACACGCCGTACATTTTGTCGCGCGGATAGCCGGTGGCTTGGGCTTCTTTGAGCGAGGTGGAGTTCATCACCCCCCAGCCCCACAGCAGCACATAGTCTGGCCGTTGCTGGCGCACTTGCAGCCAGGCGGCTTTTTGCTCCACGCCTGGGGCGGTCACGGGGATCAGGCTGAGCTGGAAGCCGTGCATTTTTTCGCGCTCTTGGAGCAGCGGAATGGGCTCTTTGCCAAAGGGGCTGTCGTGGTAGACCAGGGCGATTTTTTTGCCCCTGAGCTTGTCCCAGCCGCCTTCTTTTTTTGCCAAGTGCTGGATCAAGATGTCGGCGCCCGTCCAGTAGCTGCCCATGAGCGGGAAGTTGTAGCGAAAGGCCAGACCATCTTGCGCCACTGACAGACCGTAGCCCAGTGTGAGCAGGGGGATCTTGTCGGCCTGGGCCTTGTCGGTCAGTGCAAAGGTGATGCCTGTGGACTGGGGGTCGAACAGGGCCACACCAGGGCGGCTTTTCAGGCGCTCGTAGCACTCCACACCCCGGTCCGTGGCGTAGTTGGTCTCGCACTCTTCAAAGGTGAGCTTGACGCCGTTGACGCCGCCGTCTCGCGCATTGATGAGCTTGAGGTAGTCCTGCTTGCCATTGGCCCAAGGAATGCCATTGGGGGCATAGGCGCCTGTGCGGTAAGACAGCAGGGGGAAAAACTGTTCCTTGGCCTGCGCCATGGCAGCGCCGGCACTCAGTGCCGCCGTCGCCAGCAGCGAGGCATTCAGAACAAACTTGCGAAGGGTCATGAGAGTCTCCTCAGTGAAAAAAAGGTCAATAAATAGAAACCGTCTGTTGCGGTTTTTCGAAGGTCAATGCGGAAAGGGCCACAGGCGCATTTTTTGTTTGCCCACCGACCACAACTTGGCCAAGCCGTGGGGCTCGACAATCAAGAACCAGACGATGAGCGCTCCAAAGAGCATGAACTCGATGTGCGAGACCGTCGCGGTGGAAATCTCCACGCCGAACAAGCTGCCCAGCGCGGGCAGCGCCTGGTTGAGCACAATGGGCAACACCACAATGAAGGCGGCCCCGAAAAAGGCGCCCATGATGGAGCCCAGGCCGCCAATGATCACCATGAACAGCAAGCGAAAGGAAATGTCCACCGAAAACGCCGCAGGCTCCCAGGTGCCCAGGTACACAAAGGCCCACAGCGCACCGGCCACGCCAATGATGAAGGAGCTCACCGCAAAGGCGCTGAGCTTGGCGTACATGGGGCGAATGCCAATGACGGCGGCGGCCACGTCCATGTCGCGAATGGCCATCCACTCGCGGCCAATGGCGCTGCGCACCAGGTTTTTGGCGAGCAAAGCCATCACGACCAAAATGCTCAGGCACAACCAGTACTTGGTCAAGGGCGTGTCGATGGGAAAGCCAAACACCTGCAAGCCAGCGGCAGAGACCGAGCCCGAGGGCGAGTCGTTGGTCAGCCACTTGATGCGCAAAAACATCCAGTCTGAGAAAAATTGTGCGGCCAGCGTGGCCACCGCCAGGTACAGGCCTTTGACCCGCAGCGAGGGCAGGCCAAACAAAATGCCAAAAGCGGTGGCGCACAGCCCGCCCAGCAAGAGCGCGGGGATCAGGGGCATGCCTTCAATGCGCACAAAAAAGTTGTAGGCGCCGTAGGCGCCCACCGCCATGAAGGCGCCCGAACCCAGCGAGATTTGGCCGCAGTAGCCCACCAAGATGTTCACGCCCAGCGCGGCCAGTGACATGATCACAAAGGGCAGCAAGATGGCTTGGAACAGGTAGTCCGAGGCCAGCGCCGGCACCACCGCAAAGGCGGCCAGGATGAGCGCCAAGATGAAGTAGCGGTCCTGCGCGATCGGAAAGATCTGCTGGTCGGCCCGGTAGGTGGTTTTGAATTGTCCGTTTTCGCGGTAAAGCATGTCTGTCTCCTGGCCTCAAACGCGGTCAATGATTTTTTCGCCAAACAGACCTTGTGGTCTGAACAGCAAAAAGGCCAGGGCCAGCACGTAGGCGAACCAAATCTCAATGCCGCCGCCCACCAGGGGGCCGAGGTAAATCTCAGACAGCTTTTCGCCCACGCCAATGATGAGTCCGCCGATGATGGCACCGGGCACCGAGGTCAGCCCGCCCAAGATCACCACCGGCAGCGCGCGCAGCGCCACCGTGGTCAGTGAAAACTGCACGCCGAGCTTGGAGCCCCAAATCATGCCGGCCACTAGCGCCACCACGCCGGCCACGCACCACACAATCACCCAAATGCGGTTGAGCGGAATGCCAATCGACTGGGCCGCTTGGTGGTCGTCGGCCACTGCCCTCAGGGCCCGGCCAGTGCTGGTTTTTTGGAAGAACAGGGTCAGCAAGGCCACCAAGGCGGCGGCAATGCCGGCGGCGATCAGGTCTTCTTGGTTGATCAAAATGCCGCCTTCAAAGGTATTTTGAAAAGCCATCACCGGGTCTTTGGGCATGCCAATGTCGATTTTGTAGACATTGCTGCCAAACAGGGTTTGGCCTGCGCCCTCTAAAAAGTAGGTGATGCCCAAGGTGGCCATCAGCAGCGTGGCGCCTTCTTGGTTGACGAGGTGGCGCAGCACCAGCGCCTCAATCAGCCAGGCCACCACAAACATGACCCCCCCAGCCAGCACAAAGGCGATCAGGTTGGCCAGTACCTTGTTGTCCAGGCCGGTCCAGGCCGGTATCCATTCGGCAAAGCGGGCCATGGCCAACGCACCGAAGAGCACCATGGCGCCTTGCGCAAAGTTAAAGACGCCCGAGGCTTTGTAGATGAGCACAAAGCCCAGCGCCACCAGGGAATACAGCATGCCTGCCATCAGGCCGCCGAGCAGGGTTTCAAGAAAGAAGGCCATGTTGTTCTTTCTGCGCTTTAGTGAGAGGTGCCCAGGTAGGCCTTGACGACCTCGGGGTTGTTGCGCACCTCGTGGGGCTTGCCGTCGCCGATTTTTTTGCCGTAGTCCAGCACCACCACGCGGTCGGAGATGTCCATCACCACGCCCATGTCATGCTCAATCAGCACCACGGTGGTGCCGAACTCGTCGTTCACATCCAGGATGAAGCGGCACATGTCCTGCTTTTCTTCGACGTTCATGCCGGCCATGGGCTCGTCGAGCAAGAGCACCTGCGGCTCCATGGCCAGGGCCCGGCCCAAGTCCACGCGTTTTTGCAGGCCGTAGGGCAGCTGGCCCACCGGGGTTTTGCGATAGGGCTGGATTTCCAGGAAATCAATGATGCGCTCGACAAATTCGCGGTGCATGAACTCTTCGCGCTCGGCCGGGCCAATGCGCAGCGCCTGCATGAACAAATTGCTTTTGATCTTCAAGTTGCGGCCAGACATGAGGTTGTCCAGCACGCTCATGCCCTTGAACAAGGCCAAATTCTGAAAGGTGCGCGCCACGCCCATGACGGCCACTTGGTGGCTGTTCATGTGCTTGAAGGTCTGTCCTCTGAAGGTGATGGAGCCGCTTTGGGGCTTGTACACGCCGTTGATGCAGTTGAGCATGGAGCTCTTGCCCGCGCCGTTGGGGCCGATGATGGCGCGTATCTCGTGCTCGCGCACGTCAAAGGAGATGTCGGTCAGCGCCTTGACCCCGCCAAAGCTCAGCGAGATGTTTTTCACGTCGAGGATGACCTCGCCAATTTTCTTTTGCATCGTGGCGGCTTTCGAGACCGGATTGGCTTCTGGGCTGAGGGTGGAAGTCATGCGGCGGCCTGCACAGGGGCAAAGGTTTTGGCGTCGCTGAGTTTCAAGGTGGCGCTGACTTGGCCGGTGCGGCCATCCTCGAACTTCACGACGGTTTCAATGAATTGCTCGCTTTTGCCCGCGTACAAGGCATCGACCAGCGGCTGGTATTTGTCGGCAATGAAGCCGCGCCTGACCTTGTTGGTGCGGGTGAGCTCGCCGTCGTCGGCGTCCAGCTCTTTGTGCAGCACCAAAAAGCGGCTGATTTGCGAGCCCGCCAGCAGCTTGTCGGCGGCCAAATCGGCGTTGACCTGCTCGACGCAGTCTTGAATGAGCGCGTAGACCTCGGGCTTTTGCGCCAGGTCGGTGTAGCCTGCATAAGGCAGGTTGCGGCGCTCGGCCCAGTTGCCCGCGGCCTCCATGTCGATGTTGACCATCACACAAACTTTTTCGCGCCCGTCGCCATAGGCCACGGCCTCCTTGATGAAGGGAAAGAACTTGAGCTTGTTTTCCACGTACTTGGGCGCGAACATAGCGCCGTCGTTGGCACCGCCTTTGATGCGGCCCACGTCTTTGACGCGGTCAATGATCTTGAGGTGGCCGTGGCTGTCCAAAAAACCCGCGTCGCTGGTGTGGTACCAGCCGTCGGCGCTCAGCACCTCGGCCGTGGCCTTGGGGTTTTTGTAGTATTCCTTGAGCAGGCCGGCGGACTTGACCAAAATCTCGCCGTTGTCGGCCAGCTTGATCTCCACGCCGCGTATGGGCACGCCCACGGTGTCGGCACGCGCTTCGTGGTCGGGTTGCAGGCACACAAACACAGCGGTCTCCGTCGAGCCATACAGCTGCTTGAGGTTGATGCCTATGGAGCGGTAAAAGGTAAAGAGGTCCGGGCCTATGGCCTCGCCTGCGGTGTAGGCCACGCGCACGCGGGAAAAGCCCAGCGTGTTGCGCAGCGGGCCGTAGATGCACCAATCGCCCGCTTTATAAAGAAGGCTGTCCACCAGGCCCAGCGACTTGCCGTCCATTCGCTGCGGTCCCACGCGTTTGGCCAGGTCCATGAAGTACTTGAACAGCCCGCGCTTGAGGCGGCTGGCGTCTTCCATGCGGATCATCACGCTGGTCAGCATGCCCTCAAAGACGCGCGGCGGCGCAAAGTAATACGTGGGCCCCACCTCCTTGAGGTCTATGGTCACGGTGCTGGCGTTTTCTGGGCAGTTCACCACGTAGCCGCAGCACAGCCACTGGCCGTAGCTGAAGATGTTTTGCCCCACCCAGGCGGGCGGCAGGTAGGCCAGCACCTCTTCGGCGCTGCTGAGCTTGTCAAATTCGGCGCCCGCTTGCGCGCGGTCGAGCAAACTGCGGTGGCTGTGCACCACGCCCTTGGGGTTGCCGGTGGTGCCAGAGGTGAAAAACATGGCGGCCACGTCGTCGGGCTGGCCTTGGTCCACTTCTGCCTGGAAAAAGCCCGGGTGCTTGGCGGCGAAGGCGGCGCCGCTTTCAATCACCATGGCCAAGGACTGCAGGCCGGCTTCGGCGTAATTGCGCAGGCCGCGGGGGTCGTCGTAGACGATGTGCGCGATCTGCGGGCACTGAGGGCGAATCTCCAGCAGCTTGTCCACCTGCTCTTGGTCTTCCACCAAGGCCAGTTGCACCTCGGCGTTGTTGATGGGAAACACACACTCGCCGCCCACGGCGTCTTGGTAGAGCGGCACCGGAATGGCGCCCAAAGCCTGCACGGCCAGCATGCTGGCGTACAGCCACGGCCGGTTGGCGCCAATCACCACCATGTGTTGGCCGCGCTGGAGGCCCAGCAGGTGCAGGCCGCAGGCAATGCGCTGCACTTGCGCAGCCATGTCGGCCCAGGTGTGGGCCTGCCAAATGCCGTATTCCTTTTCCCGCATGGCGGCTGCCGTGGGGCGTTGGGTCGCATGCGTGAGCATGAGCCTGGGGAAGGTGGTTTGCATGGGTGCTGCTTTCCTCGCTGGGTCGTTCCCTTTGGAGGAGGGTGACGTGATGGCCTAGATGCTAGGCCGTCGTTTGACGCCATCTTGTCGTTACGACGACAATTCAGGGGCTTGACCCCCTGGGACTTTCCCTAGGATTGCAGCTTTGGTCGCAAGACATCTGTCAGAAAGCCCCCGCCATGGCCATTGAGCCTTCTCTCTACCAGCGCAGGCGCTCGCCCACGGCGCACGAGTGCGCAGGCATTCCTTGGCTGGCGCGTCTCACGGACAAGGAGCGCGAGCGTGCGCTGGCCGAGTTGGTGGTGTCCGAGGCCGAGGCGGGTGACCACATTTGCCGCGTGGGCCGGCCTGTGACTTATTGGTTCGGGGTCATTGAGGGCCTGCTCAAAATGAGCACCGACAGCGCCGAGGGCATGACCATGACCTTCACCGGCCTGCCGCCTGGGGGTTGGTTTGGGGAGGGTACGGCCTTCAAGCGCGAGGATTACCGCTACAACGTGTTGGCTTTGCGCAAAAGTCTGGTGGCGGGCTTGCCGGTGGAGACTTTCCATTGGTTGCTGGACCATTCGATTGGTTTTAATCGCTTTGTCATGGGGCAACTCAACGAGCGCCTGGCCCAGTTCATTGCCGCCCGTGAGATAGACCGATTGGCCAACCCGGACCTGCGGGTGGCGCGCAATTTGGCCGCCTTGTTCAACCCGGTGCTCTTTCCTGGGGTGGGTCAGGTGCTGCGCATCACCCAGCAAGAGCTGGCTTACTTGGTGGGGCTGTCTAGGCAGCGCGTGAACGAGGCGCTGCGGGCCTTGGAGGCGCAGGGCATCAT
>CANHKH010000107.1 GCA_947460165.1 Comamonadaceae bacterium | reverse complement strand
CTTGTCCTCGCCCACCAAAGCGCTGGCCACATCGGCCACAAAGTGGGCCTCGGCCACGGTGTTGACGGTGGCCGGGTAGACCCGCTCGTAATGCAGCTCGGCGCTGGCGCCAAAGCCTTGGGCCACGCCCGTGCACAGCTGGCGCAGGCGCTCTTCAATCTGCGTTTGCACCACTTCGCTGTAGCTGCGCACCGTGCCCACCAGTGTGACCTCGCCCGGAATCACGCTCATGGCGCCCGGATGGCCGCCTTGCATGGAACACAGGCTGACCACCGCCTGGTCAAAGGCCGAGACATTGCGCGCGACTATGCTTTGCACCGCCGTGATCAGGTGGCCGGCCACCAGCACCGGGTCCACCGCCTGGTGCGGCCTGGCGCCATGGCCGCCTTTGCCCCGCACCACAATTTCTATGCGGTCCACCGCCGCCTGCATGGGGCCGGGGGTCACACCGACCACGCCCAAAGGTGTTTCTGGCGAGTTGTGTTGGGCAAACACCTTCTCGCAGGGAAAGCGCTCAAACAGGCCGTCTTCCATCATGGCGCGGGCGCCGGCAAAGCCTTCTTCGCCGGGCTGAAAAATCAGCACGGCCGTGCCGTCAAAGTCTCGCGTTTCCACCAGGTAACGCGCCGCGCCCATCAGCATGGCGGTGTGGCCGTCGTGGCCGCAGGCGTGCATGAGGCCTTTTGTGGTGGAGCGCCAGTCGCAGTCGCTGAGCTCTTGCAGGGGCAGCGCGTCCATGTCGGCGCGCAGGCCAATCATGCGGCCAGGCTGCTGGGCGCTGTGCTTGCGGCCATGGACCAGCGCCACCACGCCGGTTTTGCCCAGCCCGGTGTGGATGGCGTCCACCCCGCACACTTTGAGCGCTTCCACCACGCGGGCCGAGGTGTAGACCTCTTCAAAGCCCAGCTCCGGGTGGGCGTGCAAATCCCGGCGCAGCGCGGTGAGCTCGGGGTGAAATTGGGCGATGCGGGCAAACACCGGCCCCCTGGCCAGCGCCGATTGCAGTGGCAGACTCATGGCCTCAATGCCCCCCCGCCTTGCCCACGCGCAGCCGGGGATCCACAGCAAAGTACAGCAGGTCCACCACCAGGTTGATGAACACAAAAATCAAGGCAATCAGGCACAGGTAGGCGGCCATCACCGGGATGTCGGCAAAGGTCACGGCCTGAATGAAGAGCAGGCCCATGCCCGGCCACTGAAACACCGTCTCGGTGATGATGGCAAAGGCAATCAGCCCGCCCAGCTGCAAGCCGGTGATGGTCATCACCGGCACCAAGGTGTTTTTGAGTGCATGGCCAAAGTAAATGGTGCGGTTGGACAGGCCCCGGGCGCGGGCGAACTTGATGTAGTCGGTGCGCAGCACCTCCAGCATTTCAGCGCGCACCAGCCGCATGATGAGCGTGAGCTGAAAAATGGCCAAGGTGGTGGCCGGCAAAATCAGGTGCTGCCAGCCCTTGGCCGTGAAAAAGCCACTGGTCCACCAGCCGATGTGCACCACCTCGCCCCGGCCAAAACTGGGCAGCCAGCCCAGCTGCACGGCAAACACCAAGATCAGCAAAATGCCGATCAAAAAGGTGGGCAGCGACACGCCCAGCAGCGACACCGTCATGAACAGCTGGCTGAGCAGCGTGCCGCGCTTGAGCGCGGCATACACCCCCATGGGAATGCCAATGAGCAAGGCCATGCCCGCGGCCACCAAGGCCAGCTCCATGGTGGCCGGAAAGCGCTCGCTGATCAGCCGCGAGACCTTGGCGCCTTGGCGCAGGCTCAGGCCAAACTCGCCTTGGGCGGCGTTGACCAAAAAGTGCCAAAACTGCACCACAAAGGGCTGGTTCAGGCCCAGGTCTTCGCGCAGTTGTTTGATTTGCTCGGGTGTGGCGTCTTGGCCCAGCAAAAACACCACCGGGTCGCCCACGTACTGAAACAGCAAAAAAGCGATAAAGGCCACGGTGATCATGACCACCATGGCCTGCAAAAGGCGCTGGAGAATAAAAGCCAGCATCAGTTGACTTTGAGCTGCACCCAGTCAATGCGGTTGTCGGCGCGGTGTATGGCCTCCACGTTCTTTTTCATGGCCCAGGGGATGACCTGGTTGTGCAGGGGAATGTGGGCCACGGTGTCGTTTTGCAGCTGCAGCGCCTCGGTCAGCATGCGGGTGCGCACCAGCAGGTCGGTTTCAGACTTCACGCGGTCCACCAGGTAGTCCATGCGCGTGTTGCTGTAGCGGCCCAGGTTGTAGTTGCCGTCGCCACCTGTGCCCACGCTGCGGGTGAGCGACTGCAGGCTGTAGAGCGCATCAAAGGTGGGCACACCCCAGCCCAGCATGTAGATGCTGGCCTCGTAGCGCTGGATCATGGGGAAGTAGGTGACCAGCGGCAAGGTGCGCAGTTTGGCCCTGACACCGGCTCTGGCCCACATGGCGGTGATGGCCTGGCAGATTTCCTCGTCGTTGATGTAGCGGTTGTTCGGGCAGGCAAAGTCCACCTCAAAGCCGCTGGGGTAGCCGGCCTCGGCCAGCAGTTTTTTGGCCTCGTCGGTGGAGTAGGGCAGGCGTTTGTGCACGGCTTCGGTCCAGCCGGTCACTTGCGGCGAGACCAGGCCGCCCGTGTTTTGGCTAAGCCCGCGCATGGTGACCTTGTGGATGGTCTCCATGTCAATGGCCTGGTAGAGCGCTTTGCGCACCTTGAGGTCTTTGAGTGGGTTTTTGCCCTTCACATTGGAGCCTGGCAATTCGTCGCGCAACTGGTCCATGCCCAAAAAGATGGTGCGGTTTTCCACCCCGTCCATCACCTTGAGGCTGGCGTTGGCGCGCATGCGCGCCAAATCTTGCGGGCTGGGGTCCAGCACAAAGTCCACCTCGCCCGAGAGCAAGGCCGCCGCCCGCGTGGCCTCGTTCTTGATGGGCGTGTAAATGATTTGCGTGACGTTGCCTGGCACCTCTTTCCAGCCCCACCAGTTGGGGTTGCGCACCAGCACCAGGCGCTGGTCGGGCTGCCACTCTTTGACCATGAAGGCGCCGCTGCCCATGGCGTTGCGGTGGGCAAAGGTTTCGTCTTTGCTGCGGATGTCCTTGACCTCGACCGATCGGTTTTTCTCGGACCAGGCCCGGCTCAAGATGCGCAGCTCGGTGAGCTGGTTGAGCAGCACTGGGTTGGGGCCGGTCAGCGCCACGTCCACGGTGCGCGCGTCCACCCGGCTGACGGCCTTGATGCCCTGGGTGTAGACCTGAAAGTTCGAACCCTTGCCCATGGCGCGCTGCAGGGAGAACACCACGTCGTCGGCCGTGAGGTCTGAGCCGTCGCTGAACTTGACGCCGCTGCGCAGCGTAAAGCGCCACTGCGTGGGAGAGACCTCGCGCCAGCTGGTGGCCAGCCTGGGCTCGAGCTTGAAGGTTTTGCTGTTGTAGTAGAGCAGCGAGTCAAAAATGGCGGCGTGCACGCCGTTGCCCAGGGCGTTGTTTTGAGAATGAATGTCCAGCGTGGGGATGTCGCTGGCGCTGGACCACTTGAAGGTGGTGGCCTGGGCGGTGGGCGCCATCAGCAGGGCCGCGCTGAACAAGCTGGCCAGCGCGAGGATCAGAGGGGATTTTTTCATCATGGCTAGGGGGTGAGGTGGTGACAAGAGGGACGCGGCGACTATGCCGCAAGACGGCGAAAGCAGGTTTGAGGGAATTCCCCACAAGACTGGGCCATGCGTGCTGATGAAGCGTGCTAGCCCTGGGCCAGGCCGCTTGCACTTTGGTGCAGCGCCTCCATGCCCTGGGCCAGGATTTGGCTGCGCCATTCGTCGGTGTCCACGTAAAAGGCGTTCATGAGGTCTTGCTTGATCTGCTGGCGCAAGGCGGGCTCGGCCTCGGGGTGCAGGGCCAGCCAATGGTCGCCGCGCAGCGCGTGCAGCACTTGGTTCATGGGCTGGGTGCCGTACTCCATGGCCATGCCGGTGTACTCGGCCTGGGGGCATTCCTCGTAGGCGGCCATCCACATCAAGCCGGTCAAAAAGGCCGAGGTGGAGGAGCCGTCGTAAATGGAGGTGACCTGCTCGCCCCACCACTGGCGCGCGCGGCCCAAGGCGGCGGCGTCGTTGGCGCAGGCAAAAATGCGCTCGCCCACACCGCTGGGCCCCAAGCCGGTGTGCACGTCTATCCAGGCCAGGCGCTGGCAGCGGCGGCCGTGCTCGCGCAGCACTTGGCGCAGCGTCAGGTTGCTCCAGGTGGGGCCGCGCCCGCCAAAAAACAAACCGTCGGCAAACTCGTGCTGGCCACCAGAGACGGCCGCTTGCAAGGCGGGCATGCCGCGCTCGGCAATGAAGGCGGCCACCTGCGCGCTGTTGTCGGCATTGGGCGGCCAGACCTCGGGCAGCAGCAAGGGCTGCACCTCGCGGTAGGCAGCGTTCACCGGCAAGGGCTGGTTGAAGTTGTGGAAATTGCGGTTGATGTCCACGTTCTCGTGGGTGACCCGGCGGATGTGCGAAAACCCATAGGGATTGAGCGCGTGGATGTAGAGCACGGCCACGCCCGCTTGCTGCGCGGCCTGCCGCCAAGCGGGCTGGCCCAGGGCGTGGACTTGCACGCCGCTGCCGCAATAGCCCTCCACGCCGTGGCAGGCGCTGCTCAAAACCAGCAGGTGCTGGGCGTCGGCCGGGCCGTCGCGCACCACGTCCATGGCCAGCGACTCGCCGTCCTTGCCGGGCAGGGGGTGGTAGTGCGACTGCACCTGCAGCTGGGCAGCTTCGGCAGCCTGCAGGAATTTTTGGCGGGCTTGGGCGTAACTGGTGGAAAAGGCGCTGGAGGACACGGGCGGGCTTTCAGGCAAACAGGTGCTATGGGGGTCCACCAAAGTATCTGTGCGCTCAGCCCCAAAAGCTGTTGGGGTCTGCCCCAGTTGCCACCAAGGGTTTGCCCTTGGTGTGGCTGCTCAGCTCGCTCAGGTTTTGGGTACCACCTGGCCCAGGTCCAGCACCGCGTCCACCACCACGCGGGTGTCGTTGTGGATGAGCAGCAGGTCGGCGTCCAGCTGCACGTAGCGGTGGCTGGCGGGGGCGGGGCCGAGTTTTTCTAGCAGCGTGGCGGGCAGCTCTTTGGGGCTTTGGCCGCTTTGCAGGGGCTGGCCCAGCTTCCAGGCGCGCTCGCTCAGGGGGGCTTCGCAGCGGCCCGACTTGAGGATCACGCCGGGCGGGCAGGGGCCGTTGCCTCGGTTGGCCGTGAAGTGTTCGCGCACGGCACTGCGCAGCGCGGCGCTGAAGTGCTTGCCCACCTCGGGCGGTTTGGGTGGGGTGGGGATGTTGGGGTTGGCAGGTGCACCCCCGGGTGGCATGGGGGGCGCGCCGGGTTGACCGGCGGCGGCTCCTGGCACAGGCACAGGTGGGGGTGCGGCGGTCACCACGGCCGGTGTGCCTGTGACCACGGGCGCGGGGCGCGGCGCCAAGTCGCCGGCGCGCATGGTCTCGCCGCCACTGGCCCGCTGGGGCGCGGAGGCAAACATTTGCAGCAATTTCTCGGGTTGGTTTTTCAGCCGGGCTTCGAGCGCGCCCTCCATCAAGCCCATGAGCTGGGGGGTGTCGGCCGTGCCCATCCAGGCGCTGCGGTTGGAGTTGAGCAGGCGCAGCTGGTCTTCGCTGCAGGCCGAGGCGTTGCGCCGCAGCCACTCGGTGGCTTGCCGGCCTCGCTCGGCCACATCGTGTGTGCCCAAGGCCATGCCTCTGAATTCCGAGACCAGGCAGTTGGCTGCGGGCGCTGCCGGGCGCGGGGTGGCCGGGCGGGTTTGCGCCCAGGCGCTGCAGGTCAGCCAAAGAGTGAAGGCGGCAATCAGCCCGCGAAAGGGCAGCGGCATGGCGGGAAAAGGTGGGTGCATGTGCAGAAGTATCGACCGCAGCGCCCAGCTCTTGAGCCTGAGGGCGCTTGTGGCCAGGTGGCGCTTGAGCCCCATTCCGACAGTTGGGTGCGGACCAGGGGCTGACGAAGCCGGTCTTTGGCCAGGCGCGAGTGCGCCCGGCTGGATTTGGCTCAGTCGAAGGACAGGGTGAAGATCAGGTCCACCGCCGTTTGCGCGCCGGTTTGGGCCCGCACCGAGAAGCGCTGCGACAGCTCGTAAAACAAGTAAAGCGTGCCCAACGCGCCTGAGAGGCTGCTTTCATAGACGGCGTAAAAGTTGGTGGACAGGCGCTTGCCAAAGGTGATGGCGCCGCCCGTGCCCGCGTCGGTGTTGGAGGCGCCGCGCACGGACAGTTCGTCCAGCCCCAGCTTGTCGGCCAGGCCGGTGCGGTTGACGCCACTGCGGTTGCCCAGCAGGGCCAGGGCCGCTTGCTGCAGCACGGCCGCCTCGGCGCCACCGTTGGCGCCCGAGCGGCCCAGCACCAGCCAGGCGAGTTTTTCGGCATCGGGCAACTCGGGCTCGGCATAGAGGCGCACGCGCGGCAGCAAGGCGGTGCCTGAGATTTGCACGCCCACTTTTTGCGTGAGGTTGGGCCGCAGCGCCAAGATGTCCAGGGCTGGGTTGTCAGGTGGGCCGTTAAAGCGCAGCAGGCCGCGCTCAATGGCCAGGCGCTGGCCGTAGGCGCGGTACTCGCCCGAAGCGGTGGTGATGCTGCCCACCAGCCTGGGCGTGGTGCTCAAGCTGTCGGCCGTGACGCTGAGTGCGCCGCGCAGCTTGGCGTTCAGGCCATGGCCCTCAATGCCAAAGTCCTCGCCCAGGTCCAACCGCACGGCCAAGTTGAGCAGGTTGGGGTGCGCTGGGCGTGGGGCGACTGGGCTGGTGCTTGCCGCAGTGGGTGCTGCCGCTTGGCCGGGCCGGCGCACCACCACGTCGTCCTTGAGTTGGGGCCGGCCCTCGTCGGGCAGGCTGATGCGGGCCTGGTCCACGCGCAGCTCGCCTGTGACCTCGACCGGGCGCTGCGTGGGCAGGCCTTGCAGCTTGGCCTGCAGCTGGCCCGAGACGGTGAGCTGCCGGTCGGCGCGCACACTGGCGCGCAAGCGGCTGAGTTTGGCCTGCAGACTCACCTGGGGCGCGCCCTGGACCCAGCTGGCCTGGCCGGTCACATTCATCTGCCCGCCGTCGGCCCCCGGCCCCTGCAGGCTGAATTCGTCCAGCCGCAGGCGCTCGCCTTCGAGCCTGGCGCGCAGCCGGCCGCGACCCAGCTCGATGCCGTCGACCACCGAGCGCAGGGCCAGGTCGTCGGCCTCCAGGGGCCCGCTCAGCAAAGGCTGGTTGCGGGTGCCGCTGAGCGTGAGCGTGGTTTGCAGCGAGCCGCGCAGCCGCCAGCCGGGCGGCGCCAGCGCCGTCCACACGCCCAGCCGGGGCAAGCTCGCTTGCAGCTGGCCGCTGAGCGGGGCGTTGTCTGGCCATTGCCAGCTGCCGTCACTGGTGCGAGCCAGCTGGGTGCGCACCCGGCCTTCGCTTTGGCCGGCGCGCTCGCTGTCCCAGCGCCAGCCCAGCACCACGGCCTGGTCGTCAGCGCTCAGTGTCAGGCGCGCGTCGCGCACATTGGCGTCCATGCGGGTGGCCAGGCCTTGGCCGGTTTCGGCGTGCAAGTTGAGGTCGCCACTGCGCCGCTGCAGCTCGGCTTGCAGGCGCAGGGCCTGGCCCCATTGCAGGTCCCAGCGGCCGTCGAACACCATGTCCCCGGCCATGCCGGCGCGGCTGAACAGCGGCCCGGCCAGCAACTCGGCCCAGCCCAGGGTCAGGCCGCGCAGGCTGCCGGTGGTGCGCAGCTCGCCGGCCTGCCAGTTCAGGGTTTGCCAGGCCAGCAGCGCGGCGGGGAGCTTGGCGCGCGCTGGCGGCTGCAGCTGCAGCTCGCCGGCCTCGGCGGCCCAGCGGCGGCTGTCGCCTTGCAGCACCACGGGGCGGGTCTGCTTGAGCGTCCATGGGCCCAGCTGAGGGTCTTGCAGGTCCAGCCCAAGTTCAGACAGTGCCAGGCGCCAGCTTGGCAGCTCTGTACCGCCCGCCAGGGCTTGCTTGAGCGCGCCTGTGGGCAAGCTGGCCTGCCCGCGCAGCTGGGCTGACACGCGCTGCGCCTGGCGTTCGAGCCGGCCTTGGGCTTGCAACTGCATTTGCGACAGCGGCCCGCTCAGGCTGAGCTGCAGGCCGCGCAGGGCGACGCGGTTGGGGGCGGGGCCGTCCAGCACCGGCAGGTCCAGCCGGGCTTGCAGCTGAGCGCCGTCCAGGCCTGTGTCCCATGCCAGGCGCACATCAGCCTGGCCTTGGGCACGGGTGTCGTCCAGCAGGGCGACCACGCTGGGCGGCAGCAGGGGCAAGCCACGCAGCCAGCGCATGGCGTTTTGCACATGGCCCGCTTTCATGTCCAACTCGCCAGCCCCGCCTGTGAGCGGCCAGGCGGCGCGCAGGCCCAGCTGCAGGCCGGGCGCTGTGAGTTGGCCCTGGCCTTGGCCGCGCTCGCTCGCCACGTTGAACTGGCCCGAGGCCTGCAGCTGCGCGGTGTCGCTTTGGAGCACCAACTGGTCCAGCTTCACCGTGCCGGCTTGCCATTGGCCTTGGGCTTGGGCTTGCAGCGTCTTCCAGCCGGCAGTTTGGCGCGTGGCCGAGGGCTGGCCGCTGAGCTGGGCTTCAAAGCGCAGGGCTTGCCCAGGGCCGCCCGCTTGCTCGGCACGCACCTGGCCTTGCAGGGCTTGCACGGGGCCACGGCTGTCAATCAGCGCGGTGTCAATGCCGCTGAGCTGGGCTTCCAGCTTCCAGCCGGATGGGGCAGCGCCTGCGCTGGCCCAGTTGCCGCGCGCTTGCACCTGGCCTGTGCCCAGACGGGCTTCTAAGCTTTGAATCAGCACGCTGGCGCCCTGCCATTGGCCGCGCGCGCTGAGCTGGTCCACGGGCAGGGCGCCCAAGTTCCAAGGGCCCGCAGCGCCGTTGCGCAGCTCGGTGTCAAAGCGCCAGCGCTCGCCCTCGGGCTGCACGCGGGCGTGGCCGCTCAGGCTGGTGGCGGGGGCTTGGGGCCAAAGCGCGGCCAAGTTCAGCCGCTCCACATGGAGCTGCGCCTCGGGCAGCACGGGGTCTTGCCAGGGCGTGAGCCGGGCGCTGAGCTGGGCCTGGCTGTGGGCTTTGCCAGGGCCGGTGCGGCTGTCCAGGCTGGCCTGGACTTGCAGCTGCTGCAACGGGCCTTG
>CANHKH010000106.1 GCA_947460165.1 Comamonadaceae bacterium | reverse complement strand
GGTCCAGCTTGGCGGCAGTTGCAACTGCGTTGCTCGGCCCGTTTCGGGGCGGCAGATAATCAGGCATGTCTGTGGTCTTTGAAAAACCGTCCTTTTGGCAACGTGCCATCCCCCTGTTTGTAGGCTTGGATGTGCCTTTGTTGATCGCCGTGGGTCTGTTGGCCCTGGCCGGCTTGATCATCATGTACTCCTCGGGCTATGACCACGGCACCCGCTTTGTGGACCATGGCCGCAACATGCTGATTGCGGCGGCGATCATGTTTGGCGTGGCCCAAGTGCCGCCGCAGCGGCTGATGTCTGTGGCCGTGCCTTTGTATGCCTTTGGTGTGGTGCTGCTGGTGGCGGTGGCCTTGTTTGGCATCACCAAAAAGGGCGCCACCCGCTGGATCAACCTGGGTGTGGTCATTCAGCCCAGCGAGTTGCTCAAAATTGCCATGCCCTTGATGCTGGCTTGGTGGTTTCAAAAGCGCGAGGGCTTGTTGCGGCCGCTGGACTTTGCCGTGGCCGGGGCGCTGTTGGTCGTGCCTGTGGGCTTGATCATGAAGCAGCCCGACCTGGGCACCGCGCTGCTGGTCATGGCGGCGGGTTTGTCGGTGATTTTTTTTGCCGGGCTGAACTGGCGCCTGTTGCTGCCACCGCTGCTCATCGGTCTGGTGGGCATGGTGCTGCTGGTGGTGTTTGAGCCCCAGCTGTGTGCCAATGGTGTGCGCTGGCCTGTGTTGCACGACTACCAGCAGCAGCGCATTTGCACCTTGCTGGACCCCACACGCGACCCGCTGGGCAAGGGTTTTCACATCATCCAGGGCATGATTGCCATTGGTTCGGGCGGCTTTTTTGGCAAGGGCTTCATGTCGGGCACGCAGACGCACCTGGAGTTCATTCCCGAGCGCACCACCGACTTTATTTTTGCGGCTTACTCTGAAGAGTTTGGCCTGCTGGGCAATTTGCTGCTGATTGCGGGCTTTGTCTTTTTGATTCTGCGGGGCCTGTCCATGGCGCTGGAGGCTTCCACCTTGTTCTCGCGCTTGTTGGCCGGCGCCATCACCATGATTTTTTTCACCTACGCCTTTGTCAACATGGGCATGGTCAGCGGCATTTTGCCGGTGGTGGGCGTGCCGCTGCCCTTTGTGAGCTACGGCGGCACGGCCATGGTCACCCTGGGGCTGGCGCTGGGCATGCTGCTGTCCATAGGCCGGGCCAAGCGCTTGGTGCAAACCTGAATCGCGCCTGATTCAGCCTTGCACTTTGCCCGGCATGCGCGGGCTCCTACAATTTGGTTCATGACCCAATTGCAATCCCACAGCGCCGGCAGCCGCCGCAGCGCGGCCGCAGCCTCACTCAAGCTGAGCACTGCCTCCACCACCGAACGCCTGGCCATTGCCGAGCAATTGCTGCTGCAACCTTTTGGCCTGGACCGCGGTCACCTGCGGCGCGCACTGGCAGAAATTGCCGCGCACGGTGCCGATGACGCCGACCTTTACTTTCAGTACACGCGCAGCGAAGGCTGGAGCCTGGAGGAAGGCATTGTCAAAACCGGCTCCTTCAGCATTGACCAAGGCGTGGGCGTGCGGGCCGTCAGTGGCGAGAAAACCGCTTTTGCCTACTCGGACGACATTTCGGCGGCTTCCTTGCTGGACGCGGCCCACACCGTGCGCAGCATTGCCTCGGCGGGCGCCAACGCCCGCGTCAAGGCTGGGCGCGTGGGCAAAGGCCCGGCGGCCAAAATTGCGGCCAGCCGTTCGCTGTATGTGGGCACAGACCCGATTGCCACGCTGGACAGCACGGCCAAGGTGGCCTTGCTTGAAAAGGTGGAAAAATTGGCCAAGGCCAAAGACCCACGCATTGTGCAAGTCATGGCCGGGCTGGCCATGGAGTACGACGTGGTGATGGTCGCGCGCGCCGACGGCACGCTGGCGGCCGACGTGCGGCCGCTGGTGCGCTTGAGCGTGTCGGTGATTGCCGAGCAGGGCGGGCGCCGCGAGATGGGTTCGAGCGGCGGCGGCGGCCGGTTTGGCCTGGCTTACTTTGACGACGAACTCATTGACACCTACGCCCGCGACGCGGTGCAGGCCGCGCTCACCAACTTAGACGCACGCCCCGCCCCTGCGGGCGAGCTGACCGTGGTGCTCGGTCCAGGCTGGCCAGGCATTTTGCTGCACGAAGCCATTGGCCACGGGCTGGAGGGCGACTTCAACCGCAAGGGCTCCAGCGCGTTTGCGGGTCGCATTGGCCAGCGCGTGGCGGCCAAGGGTGTGACGGTGTTGGACGACGGCACCATGGCCGACCGCCGTGGCTCGCTCAACGTGGACGACGAAGGCAACCCCAGTCAGCGCAATGTGCTGATTGAAGACGGCATTTTGAAGGGCTACATCCAGGACTCGCTCAACGCGCGTCTGATGAAGGTCAAGCCCACCGGCAACGGCAGGCGCGAGAGCTACGCCCACCTGCCCATGCCGCGCATGACCAACACCTACATGCTGGGCGGTGACAAAGCGCCTGAGGAAATTGTCGCCAGCATCAAAAAAGGCTTGTACGCCACCAACTTTGGCGGCGGCCAGGTGGACATCACCTCGGGCAAGTTTGTGTTCTCGGCCAGCGAAGCCTTTTGGGTGGAAAACGGCAAGATCCAATACCCGGTCAAGGGCGCGACCATTGTGGGCAACGGCCCCGATGCGCTCAAGCGCGTGTCCATGATTGGCAATGACATGCGGCTGGACAGCGGCGTGGGCACTTGCGGCAAAGAAGGCCAAAGCGTGCCCGTGGGCGTGGGCCAGCCCACGCTGCGCATTGACGGCATCACCGTGGGCGGCACGGCCTGAACAGCCCAAGCTCAAAGGCCTGACAAAGCCTTTGAGCCGTTTCAGCTCAAGTTGGCGCCGCGCTCTATCACCACGGTGGCGTCCAGCATGCTGCTGGCGTGGTTCTGGTCAGACTGGCTGATCAGCACCGACAGGCCGCTGCCACGCAGCCCGCCCACCACCTCGGACAAGCGCTGCGACAGCGCGGGCGCCACGCCCTCAAAAGGCTCGTCCAGCAAGAGCAGTCGCTGGCCAATGGTCAGCGCTCTGGCCAGCGCCACCATTTTTTGCTGGCCGCCCGACAGCAGCATGGCTTTGCGCTCGCGCATGGGCAGCAGCTCGGGCAGGACTTGGTAGACAAATTCAAGGCGCTCTTTGAGTGGCAACACGGGCTGTGTCCACAAGGGCACGCAAATGTTTTCTTCCACGGTCAGCTCGGGCACCAGGCCCCGGTCTTCGGGCATGTAACCAATGCCCAGGCGGGCTCGCTCGTGAGCAGCCTGGCCTTGCAGGCTCACGCCGTCAAAGCTCAGGCTGCCGCCCAGCAGCGGCAGGTGCCCCATCAGGGTGCGCATGACGGTGGTTTTACCCGCGCCGTTGCGGCCAATCAGGCCCACCAGTTGACCAGGCGCGATGGTCAAGGACAGGCCGCGCAGGACTTCTACGTTTTGAATGGAGACCTGTGCAGATTCCAGATGAATAAGGGGTGCGGCGCTCATACGGTGGCCTCTCGGTGTGCGCTGTGAGCACTGGAGGTGCGGGATGCGGGTGCCAGACCCGTGACATGGCGCTGCACCTCGGGGTCGGTGATGACCTGCTCGGCCTGGCCGTCGGCAATCACACGGCCGCTGTAAAAAGCCGCCACGCGGCTGGCGTAGCGGCGCACGATGTCCATGTCGTGCTCCACAAAGACCACGCTGACTTGCTCTTGGCTGCGCTCAATGGCCTGCACCACGGTGTCCATGGTGGCGTATTTTTCATCGGCACTGACCCCGCTGGTGGGCTCGTCAAGCAAGAGCAGCTTGGGCTGGCCGGTCAGGGCCATGGCAATGTCCAGCAATTTGCGCACGCCACCTGGCAACTCGCGCACCGTTTGCATGGCCAAAGACTGCAGGCCAAAGCGCTCGAGCAGGTCCATGCTGCGGGCCACAGACTCGGTGTCGTGGGCGGGCCGTAAAAAGTGGCGGCTGCCTTGGTTGGCGTGCCAGGCCGCCAGCACGTTGTCGAGCACGCTCATGTGCAAGTACAGCTGTGGAATTTGAAACGAGCGTGCCACGCCTTTGAGCGTGATCTCGCGCGGTGAGCGCTGCGTGATGTCTTCGCCCGCCAGCAAGATGCGCCCTGCACTGGGCTTGAGGTAGCCGGTGATCATGTTCACAAACGTGGTTTTGCCCGCGCCGTTGCTGCCAATCAGGCACAGGCGCTCGCCTTGCTGAATGTCAATGCACACATCGGCGGCGGCCACCACTGCGCCAAAGCTGCGTTGCAGCCCCTGGGCCGAGAGCACGGGCTGGCGAGTTGTAGGTGCGTTCATGGGGCGGTCCCTCCCAAAGGCGGCGCTGGCCGGGCACGGCGCATGGGGAGCTTTTGTGCGAGGGAGCCCAGGCCGTCAGGCAAAAAGCGGATCACCAACAGCAAAAACAAACCCAGTGAAAATTGCCAGGTGTTGGGAAAGTACGAGCTGGAAAACGAGCGCACCAGCTCCAGCAAAAACGAGCTCGCCAAAATCGCGAGCACACTGTGCTGCCCGGCCAGGATGGCCACAAACACAAACTCCCCCGAGGTGGTCCAGTAAGAAAAGTTCGGCTCAATGTGGCCCAGCGCCAGCACCGACAGCGCGCCGCCCACCCCGCCCAGGAAAGCGGCAAGCACATAGTTCCATGCCACCACGTTGACCACGGAAGAGCCCAGGTACTCCACGCGCAATTCGTTCTCGCGCACGGCCAGCGACAGCAGACCGCGCGAAGAGTTGCAGTACAGGCGCACCAAGCTGGCCAGCAGGCAGGTGAAAAACGCCGTCACGCTCCACAGCAGCAACTCGGGCCGCGACTCCGGGGCGCGCATGCCCAAGAGAGTGGGCCGAGAGACATTAAAGCCGTCAGAGCCACCCAGGGATTCAGACTTCATGAGCACGCCGTACATCACCATGGACAGTGCCAGCGTCAGCATGGCAAAAAAGATGCCTCGGTAACGCGCCAGCAGCGGCGCAAAGGGCGCGGCGACCAAGAGCGCAGCCACCCCGCCCAGCAGGCACAGCAGCAGGGCATCGCGCAAGCCCAGATGGTTGAAAGCGAGCGCTGCGGCATAGCCCCCGGCGGCAAACACCAGGCCCTGGCCAAAGGGCACCACGCCGCTGCGCATCATGATCAAAATACCCAGCGACACCAGGCCATTGGCCAGTGACAAGGTGGCCAGCGAGACCACCCATTTGGGCGAAAAATAGCCAAAGAGCATCAAGCCCACAAAGCCCAGCACGGCCAGCGCCAGCAGTCGCGTGGCGGACTGGGGCACAAAGTAAAGAGATGGCACGGTGTTCATGGCCTCAGATCTTTCGTGCCTGTATGCGTTGGAACAGCCCTTCGGGCTTGAAGACCAAGATGACAGCCATCACCACGTAAATGCTGAACAACTCGGCCGGCGGCCACAGGTGCACCGACGCTGCCCGCGCCAGGCCCACGACCAATGCGCCAATGGCCGCGCCTTCAATGCTGCCCAGCCCGCCAATGATGACCACGGCAAAGCTGGTGATGATCACGCCCACGCTCAGCCCGGGCTGCACGGAAATCATGGGCGCCGTCAAGGCACCGCCCAAGGCTGCCAAAAACACCCCGGCCGTGAAGGCACCTGCATAAATCCGGGAAATGCGCACGCCCATGCTGGAGGCCACCTCAGGGCTGTGGATCACTGCGGTGACTATTTTTCCGGTGCGGGTGCGGTTGAGCACCCACCAGGTCAGCAGTCCACACAGGAGTGCCACCCCAATGAGCAAAATGTCATAGGTCACGTAGCTCAGGCCACCGAGCTCGATGTTGCCAAAGGCTTGGTAGGTGTCGGACACGTAATAGGGATTGACGCCCCAAATCATTTTCATCACGTCCTCGAGCATGAGGAACATGGCATAGGTCACCAGCACCAAGAGCACCTCGTCCCGGCCATAAAACATGCGCAAGAGGCCGCGCTCGGTCAGGGGCGCGACCAAGGCGGCCACACCGACAGCGGCCATGACCAAGGCCACCACGCCCAGCGCGGGCGAGACCTTCATGGACAAGACCCAGCCGACCATGCTGGCGCCGGCGTAGGCGCCAATGGCGTAAAAACTACCGTGGGCAATGTTGAGGATTTTCAACACCCCAAAGACCAGGGTCAGTCCCAGGGCCACCACAAACAGCCAAGAGGCGTAGGTGATGCCGTCGAACAAAATGGTTTGCAGCAGGCTCATGCAGGCCTTTAAAGGTCAAGAAGGTCTAGGCGGCTTGACGACCTCCACGCAGGGAGGTCGCAAGGGCCGGGAAAGCTGGAGAAACTGGAAAGTGGCAACTAAGGCCAGCCCATGGCTGGCCTTAGTTGCATTGCGGCTTTTAGCGCTGTAGCGCGTTCAGCACTTGGCCCCGGGAAAGCCGGCTTTCATCCAGTCGTCAGACTTCATATTGGCTGGTGGGTTCACGCATTCGGCGGGGAAACGCTGAATGTCCTCGACCACCACCATTTTTTTGCCTGCGTCCCAGCGTGTGCGGCCAATGGCTGTTTCTTGAATGGCTTGGTGACCGTTGCCCAGCGCCATGGTGATGGTGCCGCCTGGGCTGGGCCAGCTTGAGCCTCGCATGGCGGCGGCCAGCTGCTCCGTGGTGGGTTTCTTGCCCCCATTGGCCGCCATGGCTTTTTCAACAGCCGCTTTCAAGCCCATCAGGGCCTGGGCCATGCGGTAAGAAGGCTGGGCGGGGTAGACCTTGAGCTCTTTGGAATGGAGATCAAACCACCAGTCATTCAAAGGTGACTTGGGCGACATCAGACCGTAGGCGCCACGGGCGCCGAGCACAGCGCCATTGGGGAACCTCTCACCCAGGGGCACCAAGGTGTGGTCGGCGGCTGAAAACACGGGAATTTGCTTTTGAAACACGCCTCGCGCACCGGCTTGCAAAATATAAGCTTGCAGGTCGCCACCCCAGAGGCTGGAATAGACCACGTCGGCAGGCCGGGTCATGAGGGCAGAAATTTCTGTGCCGTACTGGCCCGCGCCAAACTTGGGCAGCAGGTCGGCCTGCGACTTGGCGTTGGGGAACAGTTGCTGCATGGACAGCACAAAGTCGGCCTTGCTGTCTTGGCCCCAGGCGTAGTCCTGGTTGATCATGTTGAAGGTGTCTACCTTGATGTTGCGGGCCTTGAGGTAACGGGCCAAAGACACGTTGTCCATGGTGGCGTGGGCAGACGTGCGAAACACGTAGTTGTACTTGCCATCTTCAAAAATGCGGGGTGTGCCGCAGTCGTAGAGGATGAGGAATTTTTTAAGCTCCTCTGCCACGGGGGCCACTGCCAGGCAGTCGCCAGAGCTCACGTAGCCCACGATGGCGTCGACCTTTTCGCGGTCGTACAGGGTGCGCAACTCCTGCACCTGCTTGGTGGCACCGCCCGCTTCGTCCACGTACACGGCTTCGATCTTCATGCCGCCAAAACCAGGCCGGTTGTAAGGCGCTGGGGCAGCGCCCTTGTTGAATTGGTCCACCAGCAACTTGCCTGCGTTGATGGCGGGCACGCCAAAGCTTTCAGCCGCTTGGCCAGACAGGAAGCTGACAATGCCCACTTTGAAGGTGTCTTGAGCCAATGCGGGTAATGCGGCCAGCGAGACAGTGGCCGCCACAAGGGCTTTTTGCAAAAGACTAAGTCGGGGCTTGATGGTCGCGTGGGGCATGATTTCTCCAAAATGAAGGGCGGTCAGGTGCAAGAACCAGTGAAAAACTTCGAATCGAAAGTTGGATCAACCGTCAATTCGACATCAAATGTCGACCATCTTGCGCAAGATGCGAACAGTGTTTTCACCATTAGGCTGTACCCGAAGTGCCACGGACCGCCGATCGGCTGCTCAGAAGCAGCGTCATGGAGGTGTGATACATTGAATTCATGTGCTTCGCTTTTTCCTATTTTTATTTTTGGTTCTCTGTCCCAGGCGGACGAGAGGCGATGGCTTAAACAACCCCAACCCTTTCATCAAACCGCCGCAGCGTTCAGCCCGGCGGTTTTTTTATTCCCATTTCTCAAATTTCCAGCCAAGGAGTCCCCCATGAATGCACCCGTCCCCCACGCCAGTGAGCCCTGGTATGCGCGTCCGCTCGACAAAACCAGCCAGACCGACGACGAACGCATCAAGGACATCACCGTGCTGCCGCCTCCAGAACATTTGATTCGCTTTTTCCCCATCCACGGCACGCCCGTGGAGTCCTTGATCACGGGCACCCGCCAGGCCATTCGCAACATCATGGCCGGCAGCGACGACCGTTTGTTGGTGGTCATAGGCCCGTGCTCCATCCACGACCCGTCAGCGGCGCTGGAGTACGCCCGCCGCTTGGTGGCGCAGCGCAAAAAATTCCAGGGCACGCTGGAAATCGTGATGCGCGTGTACTTTGAAAAGCCGCGCACCACCGTGGGCTGGAAGGGGCTGATCAACGACCCCTATCTGGACGAAAGCTTTCGCATTGACGAGGGCTTGCGCATGGCGCGCCAGCTGCTGATTGACATCAACCGCCTGGGCTTGCCCGCAGGCAGCGAATTTTTGGATGTGATTTCCCCGCAATACATAGGTGATTTGATCGCCTGGGGCGCGATTGGCGCGCGCACCACCGAAAGCCAGGTGCACCGTGAATTGGCCTCGGGTATCTCGGCGCCCATTGGGTTCAAGAACGGCACCGACGGCAATATTCGCATTGCCACCGACGCCATTCAGGCGGCAGCGCGCGGCCACCACTTTTTGTCGGTGCACAAAAACGGCCAGGTGGCCATTGTGCAAACCAACGGCAACCCCGACTGCCATGTGATTTTGCGCGGCGGCAAAGCGCCCAACTACGACGCCGCCAACGTGGAGGCCGCCTGCAAAGACCTGGCCGCCGCCCAGTTGCCTGCCAGCTTGATGGTCGATTGCAGCCATGCCAACAGTTCCAAGCAGCACCAAAAGCAGCTGGACGTGGCGCGTGACATTGCGGCCCAGGTGGCTGGCGGCTCACGCCAAGTATTTGGCCTGATGGTCGAAAGCCACCTCCAGCCCGGCGCACAAAAATTCACGCCGGGCAAAGACGACGCCTCGGCCTTGGAATACGGCAAAAGCATCACCGACGCTTGCTTGAGCTGGGACGACTCGACCGCCTTGCTGGAAGGGTTGTCAGAGGCAGTGCTGGCGCGGCGCGGGCGCTGAACTGCCT